>NZ_JBQQBS010000027.1:0-118759 GCF_052245395.1 Streptomyces sp. 4N124 | reverse complement strand
TGTAGCGTCATGATCAGCAGTCGTGGTTCCGAAGTCCCGTTCGCCCGTGATCGCAGTCACGGGCGTTTTTGCTGTGCAACGCCTCTCCGGACCAGGGCGATCACCTCCGGGTCCCGCACGGTGCGGGGCCCGACACGAGTCCCCTTCGAAGGAGACAGACACATGGCTACAGGCACTGTGAAGTGGTTCAACTCGGAAAAGGGCTTCGGCTTCATCGAGCAGGACGGCGGCGGCCCCGACGTCTTCGCCCACTACTCGAACATCGCCGCCCAGGGCTTCCGTGAGCTCCAGGAAGGCCAGAAGGTGAACTTCGACATCACGCAGGGCCAAAAGGGCCCACAGGCGGAGAACATCACTCCCGCCTGACAATGCACGAAGAAGCCCCGGCCCGTGAACCCACGGGCCGGGGCTTGCCCGTCTCGCCCCGCCATCCAGACCTGTACGGTCCTGACGGCGGGGCGTCGTGCATTGTCGAGCGCGCCGTGGTCATTCGACAGATCCCCCCAGCCCCACGCCGGCCGGAACGATCGCAACGCAAGGCAGTTGGTGGTGGTCTTACGCCTGGCGGAAGAGCGGGGGAAGCAGGCCATCGCCCGGCCAGAACTCCTGGTCGGCGACGAGGCCGGTGAGGAACATGTCGACTTCGGCCAGGACGGCGGCGCGTTCCTGCGGCCCGTAGGTGATGACCTGGTCGGCGGCTGCGTCGTAGGTGCGCACGTGGTTGTTCGGGCCCGCGATGATGAGGGCGCGCGCGATCTCGGGCAGGCCGAGGCTGAGGGCGTCGCACTCCCCCGTGCGGACGAGTTGCACGAGGTCGGTGGTGACTCTCTCCCAGTCGCCGACGTAGGGCCAGTTGGCACCGCCGTCCAGTTCGTGGGTGAGGGTGGAGAGCGGGATGATCTCGCCCGGCTTGCGTCCCTGGGTGAGGCGGTCGTGGATCCGTGCGCCGTCGGGCTGCGCGACTTGGGGGTGGAGCAGGGAGGCGGCGGCGACCACGGTGGTGTTGATCTCCTGGGCGCTATCGCGGGGGTAGTACGGCTCGTGCGCGAAGAGCAGATAGATGTCCGTGGTGCGGACTGCGTCGTCGGGCTGAGGCTGCGTCATGGGTCGGTATCCCTTCAGCGGTGAAGTGTCGGGTGCGGGCGAAGGTGTTGGCCGCGCCGCTGGCTCGAAGCCGGGCGGGAGCGGGCCCAACGGGCCTTCGCCGCCGCAGGGCTGGCCGGCCTCGCGGGAAGCCGACTCGGCGCGGGCGCGCTCCACGGTCTGGGCGACTTGGTCGGCGAGCTGGACCATCAGCCGTTCCCGGTCGATGAGGCGAGGCGAGGCCGAGCGGGTGTCCTGGTTCTGGAGCAGGTCGGCGGCGTCCCACAGCAGGTGCTGGCCGATCTCGGCCGAGCGGCGCAGTTCGTAGCAGTCGCTGCCGGCGGCGGCCTGGACGATGTAGGTGTGCAGGGCGGCGAGCCGCTGGAGGTACTGGCAGGCTTCGTCCCCTTCGACGCTGCGGACGTGCTCGCGGGCCCGGCCGTCGAGCCGGTCGGGCAGGTGCTCGGTGAGCAGCGGGGCGAGCAGCATCGCCGGCAGCACGAGGTCGGCGGGGATGCCGCGGCTGAGAGCGAACAAGGCGGCGAAGAGGCTGATGACGCCCACAAGGACCGCGGAGAACCGTAGGGATGCGGGGCTCGTCGCGGTCAGGGCGGGGCGCCGGGTCAGCCAGCGCACGGCGAGCCGTTGGGGCAACGTCGCGCCCGGGGTGAGCACCCCGATCTGCCGAGGGATGCCGGGCAGGGTGCCGTCACCGGGCACGGTCCAGGTCAGCCAGCCCCACCCGGTGCGCTCGTGCACGAGCGCGGGCTCGCACGTGCCGGTGCACGTGGTGTCGCCGTAGACGTGACCGGTCAGCAGCGCGCGGGATCGTTCTTCCTCCCACCGTCGCGGATCGCGGGCGAAGGGACGCAGAGGCTGCTGGGGTGCCGCGCGCGGTGTGTGGAGCGTGTCCGTCATGAAGTACTCGCCTCCAGAAGGTCGGTCACGGTCAGGGCGGAGTGGCAGGTGGCGCAGCGGCCGTCGCCGTCGGGGTGCGCGCGACGGGGAGTCGGACCTGGGCAGGTGCGGCACAGGGGCCAGTCGAGGCAGGCCGGGCAGAGGTCCTCGCCGGGAGCGGTGCCGGGCCGGCCGCAGCCCGCGCATTCGACGAACGCCCGGTAGGTGAGCGCCTGGTCGACCGTGCGGGCGGCAGCGGACGTTGCGGAGCGCCGCGTCGTCCACAAGGCCTCACCGGGAGCAACATCGTCGACGTCGGCAACGGGAGGCGGGTACAGCCGAGCGGAGCGCAGCCGGGCGGCGACGATCGCGTCGACAGAGGTGCGGATCTGGCTCGGCAGCGGGCGGCTGGTGATGACGTGGCGCAGCTGCTCGGAGCTCCAGCCGGCGTCGAGCATTGCGGTCATGACCCGGCCCTGGTCGTACAAGGCCTTCTCCTGCAGCAGCAGTTCGGGATGGGCCGACCCGATCGACAGCAGCAGCCGGGTCCCCGGATCCAGATCCTGTCGCGCCGGCGCGACCGTCCGCTGCGCAGGCACAGCCGGGCAGCCGCCCGTGCGCTCGCCGCGGACGCACGGAGGGACGGACCTGGTCTTCTGCTTGTTGGTCTTCTTACTGATGGTGTTCTTTGCAGGGCGGTCAGCCAACGTAGGGTTATCCAGTCCTGGATTTCCCGACTCTGGTTGTGACCTGGAGTTTTGCAGGGCAGGCAGGTCGGTGATGACGTACGTGACCGAGCCGAGGGTGCCAGCGGGATTACGGTCGCGGTCCCGCTGCAGGAAGCCGTACCGCTCAAGCTCCTCCAGCCCGGTCGTCACCGCGTCCACGCCCTCGCGACCCCGCCGCGCCAGGTCCGCAACCGTCATGTGCCAGCCCTCGCGATGGGTGCTGATCAGCCCGAACAGCCCCTTCGACTTGAAGGACATGCGCTCGTCGCGGAACAACCCGTTGGCGATCTGCGTGAATTGGTCTCCGGCCATCGAGCCGCGACGAATGCCCCTGCCATAACCGCCCCCGCCGCCCCTGGGCGCCGGCGGCGCGTGGAGCGCTGCGGCGGCGTCCGCCATCAGGGCGTCAACGAAGGTGGGGTGGTCGGTGATGGAGTAGACGATCTCGCCGAGGGTGCCGTTCGTCCGCCGGAGGCGTTCGCGGATCAGGTAGCCGTGGCTCTCCAGTTCCTTCAACCCGGTGCGGACCGCGTCCCGTCCGTCGGGTCCGGAGCGGACCAGGCCGGCAACGGTCACCTGCCAGCCGTCCTGATGGGTGCTGATGTATCCGAAGATGCCTTTCGCCTTGTAACTGAGGCGGTTGTCGCGGAACAGGCCGTTGGCGATCTGCGTGAACTGGTCCCCGGCCATCGAGCCGCGACGAATCCGCGCTCCGGTCATCGCGCGTCCCCAAGTGCGCTGTGTGCACGGCCGCCAGGGCCTCCCACACCGCTCGCGTGAGCGAGACGGCCGTTGCCTACGGTTGAGGGAACGTGCGTGAGATCCATGCAGGCAGCTCACCCGTCGACGCCGACCAGAACGGCGGCCACAACCCCCGACCACCAATCACGATCCGGCAACATGAGCGCTGGGCTGCCATGGTCGGGCGCGTGGTCGGGCCCGACCAGCCGTCGGCCACGTCCCATGCGCACGGCGCAGGGCGCTCGGAGTCAGAGCAGGCGTGCTGCTGAGCGCGGGCGCCCCGAGCCGGTGCACCACCGCATGATCTGCCTACGGGAGTTGATACCACTCTGATCCGGCTGCGCAATCGGTGCGCACTGCCGACTGCGCAGCCGCGAGCGGGCCGTTGCGCGCTGGGCCGCGGATCGTGCGCAGTCGACTTGCGCGTGTGAGTGCGCAGCCTCGCTCGAGGTCCTCGGGGAGCCGGTTGCGCATCCGGCTACCGCTGCGCAGTCCCTGGCGCGGAAGTCCGGGGGCTACTCACCCGCGGTATTCACCGCACGTTGCGCAGCAGGAGCCGACCAGCCCGAGCACCGTGTGCTCCGGCGTACCGGGGGCTCCGCAGGGGGTGCGAAATGTCGTGGTCGGGTCTGCGGTCGGGGCGACCATGGCCCCGACCACGGGTCTGTGTCCCCTTCGTGATCGTGGTCGGGCCTTCGTGGTCGGTGGTCGGGTCGGGGTCGGGGGGTTGCCTCGGGTCTGAAGCAACAACTTGCTCTGACCTGGGAGTTTGGAATGTCTCCTGCCAAGCAGGCAGCGGAGGAGCACGCTACTGCTCCGACCGCTGCGGGGGCTCGGCTGCAGCAGATGCGGCGCCGTGTCCGCCTGGGCCACCTGGGCGTGTGGGCCGCGGTCGCGGCCGGCCCCGTCGCGCTGGCCGTCGCCGTGGCCACGCCCGCGACCGTGGTCCGTGCCGCCCCCGCGACGAAGCCGACCACCGTGAAGACGACCGTGTCGGCCAATCCGTCCGGGTACGCCACGGTGTTCCTCGACGCGTGGCTGCGCAGCCGCGCAGGCGCCGAGAGCACTGCGCAGGCCCGCCTTGCACAGTCGATGGCCCCGGACGTTGATCTTCCCGAGTTGTCGGATGCGCAGCCCGAGCCGGAGTCGGTCGTGGCGGTGCGCAGTGCGCAGCAGACCGGCACGGCGTGGTCGGTGACGGTGGCTGCGCAGTACGCCGACGGCTCGGTCCGCTACTTCGCGGTGCCCGTCGTCGCCGACGCAGGCGGCGCCTCATTCACCGTGTTCGGCGCCCCCGGGGTGGTGGCCGGCCCGGCCCGCGCCCAGGAGGCGCCGTCGCCGTACACGGTGACCGTCCCGACGGACAGCGAGGTGTCGTCCGCGGCCGGGGAGTTCCTCGCCGCGTATCTGGCGGGAGCCGGTGAGATCGACCGCTACCTCGCGCCCGGCGTGCGTCTGCCGCCCGTCTCCCCCGCCCCATACCAGACGGTCACGATCCAGCAGATCCTTGCCGCCGACCAGGAGGCGGCCACCGAAGCTGTCCCGGCGGAAGGGACCCGGGTGCGGGTGATGGCCCAGGTGGAGGCCCGCGACAGTTCGGGGCGGTGGCCGCTGGCATACGAGCTGACGCTCAAAGCGCGCTCGGGCCGCTGGGAAGTCGCTGCTCTGGAGTCCGGCACCGCGCAGGCGGGAGGTGCCCGGTCATGACCGGTGTGCTGCTCGCCGGGAAGCTCGACGACCTCGGCGACTCTTGGATCACGATGTTCGAGAACTGGGCGACCAAGGGCCTGCAGGCCGGTCTGCTCGTGCTCGTCGTCGTCATCATGATCCAGAAGTTCAGCCTGAAGGCCGGGATCGGCGCGCTGATTCTGATGGTGCTCGCGCTGGGCCTGTACAACTCGCGCAACGACCTCGCCGACATGTTCGAGGACGAGGTCAAGAACCCGTCCAAATCGGCGCCCGCCCATCCCGGCATCGTGCCGAGTGAGCCGCCGACGGTCCGTGAGCACTCCGCAGGCGTCGGAGGTTGGCTGTGAGCGCCGCCGCTACAGCGGTGCGTATGGGCCGCTTCTACACCGCGGCCCGCCGCCACCCGTGGGTGCTGGGCAAGGTCGCCGACTGGCGTATCCCGCTCGGTCCGTTCACGCCCGCGCAGATCCTCCTCGCCGTCGCCGGCGGCTTCCTGCTGGTCAAGACGATTCCTTGGTGGTCGTGGATGGGGCCGGTCCCGCCCGCCGCCTGGCTGCTGGGCATATGGGCGGTGCGCCGTCCGAAGATCAAGGGACGCGCCCCGCTCCCGGCCGCCCTGGGCTGGCTGCTGCTGTGCTGGCAGCCGCGCGGCGGCCGGATCGGCGGCCGCGCGGCCCGCGATCACACCGCCCGCCCGCTGGCTGGTGGCTTCGTCATCGAGGGCAACGTCCCGGCCGCGCCGATCACTTCGGCTGAGCGGCCGCGAGCCGCCGCCGACCGTACGCCGCGCCGGGCGGTGGAACGGTCGCGGCCTGGCAATCGCCCGGCGGCCGTCGCCGCTCAGCCGGAACGGCCGGTGTCGGGCGTGCAGCAGCTGCTCGCGCTCGCCGAGCAGGGGGGTGCGCGGTGAGGGTGCCGATCCGTCACATCGCCGGGCATCTGGTGTGGTCGACGCACGGCAGCGTGTGGGCGGTCTACCGGCTGCACCCGGGTCCGGACGAGCAGGGCCGCCACGAGGAGACCGTGCAGGGCACCTATGTGCCGGCCGCCGTACGGGAGGAGCAGCTCGCCAAGATCACACACTTGGTGCGGTCCCTGTCCGGAGCGCCGCGGCTGTTCGGCCTGTGCGCCCGGGTCGATCCGGGGGAAGTAGCGCTCCGCATGATCGAGGGCATCGAACCCGCGGATACACCGCCGGGCCAGATGCACCCGTGGGTGGAGAACCTCGAGGCCACGCTGGATCTGCTGGATGGGCAGGAGATGCACCGCCGCACCCTGTGGCTGGCGGTCCCGCTCCAGACCGAGGGCGCCGGCCTGCAGATGACGGCCCAGTTCGGCGCGCTGTGGGCGGAGATCGCCCCGACGCTGGGTATGCGGCAGAACCCGGTGGCGCGGCGCGAAGTGACCGCGTACCAGGAGCAGGCCGCACGGGTGGAGGCCGCGCTCGCCGGCGGCAGCGCGTTCCGCCCCGCCCGCCCGGCGGAGATCGTATGGGTGGTCCAGCACGCGCTGCACCGCGGTATGGACGAGCCGCTGCTGGCTGAGGCCGAAAGCAGCGAGCTGTACGGCGGACAGCTGCGCGCGGGGGTGCTGCACTCCCCCAGCTACGCCGATCTCGGGCAGGCCCGCCTCCAGGAGGGCGGCATCGACCCGGACCTCGACGACGTCGACGAGCTCAAGAGCCCCGGCCAGCTCACCCGGTCGGGACGCAAGGCGTGGTGGCGGGTGAAGGCGGCCTCGCCGCTGCGCCGGCGGTGGCTGCAGATCGAGTCCGACGCCGGCACCGGCTACCAGGCCCAGTTGGCGCTGGCTGAGTGCCCGCCCGCGGTCAGCGTGGATGCCGCCGATCTGTTCGCGCAGTTGGAGACGCTCGATTTTCCCGTCGACTACACCGTCGATCTGACGCTGGTGCCTGCGGAGAAGGCGCGGGAGCAGGTGCGGCGCAAACGCAACGAACTCGTCGACCAGGCCGACCAGTACGACGCCCGGCCGACCGGGATGCCGGCCTCGCTCACCGAGGCCGCCCGCGACCTGGGCGAGCTGGATGCCCGCCTGTCGCGCACGTCGGTCGAGGTCGAGGTGCAGTCCGTGACCGTGCTGAGCGTGTGGGGACGGACCGCCGCGATCTGCGACGCGCGTGCCCGGGCCCTGGCAGCGCTGCTCGCAGGCGCCGACTACCGGGCCGTGCGCCCGGCCGGCCTGCAGGAGGCGCTGTTCCTGCTCGGCCTGCCGGGCACTACACGGCCGGGAGTGGTGCGGGAGTTCACGCAGCACCAGGTCTCCGAGGACTGGGCACTGGGCGGCGCCTTCACCATCGGTGAGGTCGGTGACCCCAACGGCATGTTCCTCGGCATCGACCTGGACTGTGGCACCACCCGCCCCGTCATGATCAACGTCGCGGACGCGCCGAAGCACGACGCCAGCGCCTCCCTGGGCATCGTCGGTGATCTGGGGGCCGGGAAGAGCGTCCTGCAGAAGCTGATCGCGGAGGCGGTGTGGGCGCGCGGCGGCTGCGCGATCTGCATCGACCGCACCCCCGTGCGCGAGTGGGCGACCTTCGCCCGTACCGCTGCGAAGGGCCGTGTCCAGATCATCGACGCCGCGCAGGCCGAGGTGTCCATCGACCCGCTGCGCATGTTCGACGGGCCAGAGGGCCGCCACTACGCCTTGTCCTACCTGACCCTGCAGCTCGGCATCGGCCCGATGAGCACCAACGGCGAGGTCCTGCACCACGCCGTTGAGAAGGCCGCCGCCAGCGCGCAGCCGTCCATGCGCCGGGTGCTGGACGTTCTGGAGGAGATGGCCCAGACCGAGGTGGGCAAGCGGCAGGACGCGGCCTCCGCCCTCGCCGGCCTTGTCCGCGTTGTCGCTACCAACTCCCTGGCGGCGATGGTGTTCGACCCCGCCCTGCCCCCGGTGCGGCTGGACGCCTCCAGCACCTCCGACATGATCGTGATCACGACCGCGGGTCTGAAGCTGCCGCCCAAGGCGGCATTCGCCAATCCGGAGGTCCTGCACCAGCAGCCGCTGGAGGCCCTGATCGGGCGCGCCGTGCTCTACCTGATCGCGGCGCTCGCCCGGCAGACCGCGTTCGAGGACCCCGAGCGGTTCACCGCGGTGGTCGCGGACGAGCTGTACTGGCTCACCTCGTCGGCCGAGGGCACCGCCCTGGTCCACGAGATCCTCCACGACGGCCGCAAGCACGGCGCCGGCCTGCTCGCCGCCTCCCACGACGCCGAAGAACTCGGCCCCGACCGCGGCCTGATGGCCTACCGCGCCCTTGCCCGCACCACCGACCGTGAACGCGCCCGCCGCGGCCTGGAGTTCGTCGGCCTCGACCCAGGCGACCCCGAGCTGCTGCGGCTGGTGGCCAACGGCCTGTCCCCTGTCGGGCAGCGCGGCCGCGAAGGGGAGTTCCTGCTGGCCTGCCCGCGGCAGAACACCGGCCGGATCAAGGTCGTCATCCCCCGCATCGAGCGCATCACCGCCTCGATCGCCACCACACCGGGCCGCCGCGTGAGTGCGAGCACGGCGCACGCCCCGAGCGATCCCGACACGGGCCGACCGAGGGAGCACGTCTCATGACCGCGTCTTCTTTCTCCTCATCCCGCTCCCGGCGCATCGCCGCCGTGGCGGGCGCCCTGATCGTGATCGTCCTCCCGGCCGTCCTGCTCGCCCTGGCGTTGGGGGCGGGCGTGCCGCAGGCGTGGTGGCCGCGCACCGGACAGGCCTTCGCCGCCGAGTCCCATTCCGCATCCGCGCGCCAGGATCCGTGCGATCTGATCAAGGGTCCGGCCAAGGAGTACTGCGAGCGCGGCACCAGCCCCACCACGTCCTCCGCACACGAGGCACCCCGCGACGACGCGAGCGCGGCATGGATGCTGATTCCGCCCGCGGCAGGACTGGCGGCCGTCGTCGTGTGGCGGCGCCGGGGCACCGGACACGGGCGGCACTAAGTGTGGCGCCCAGACCGCGGCACGTTCCGCTCGGCCGGTGTCGTCGTCCTGCTCACCGGCGTCTTCCTCCTGGTCAACAGCCAGGTCGTGTACGCGGCAAGCAGCAGCAGCGAGACCGGTGACCTCCTCGCGCCGCTGAACATCACCTCATCCGAGGGGGTGCCGATCAACGGCTACGAGCTGAACGCCCAGGGCGGCTCCATCGTCAGCTTCAAGACGCAGTCCCTCGCCTTCGCCCTGTCCGGCCTGTTCACCCTCATCCGGCTCCTGGTCGGACTGGCCGGGTGGTCCATCGAGGTCGCCTTCCGGTTCCCGCTGCTGAAAATCCTCACCGCTCCGGCGCAGAAGGTCGCCGACGCCTACAACACCGTGGTCGTCGACGCTCTCGGTCTCAAGGGGCTGCTGCTGGCCTGGGCGTTCGTCTTCGCCGGCTTCATGATCGTGCGCGGCCGGGTTGGCCGCGGTCTCGGCGAGATCTTCCTGACCCTGCTCATCGCGGCGTTCGCCGCGTCCACCTTCGTCCGCCCCGACTACCTGCTCACCCAGAACGGACCGCTGGGACAGACCCAGCAGGTGGCCGCCGAGGTCGCCCAGGAGAGCGTCAACTCCTACGACTGGGGCGGCAAGCTCGCCACCCTGAGTCCGTGCGACGGCATGGCCGGCAGGCAGGAGATCAAGTGCGAGGAGCTTGAGGCCGCGAAGCCCGTGTCGGCGCAAGACGTGGCCCGCCCGCTCCAGGACTCGGTCACCAACGCGATGATCGTCAAGCCCTACATGCTGCTCCAGTACGGGCGCATTCTCGACCCGGCCAAGAAGTCCGATCGCCAGGCCTACGCCGTCCACCTGAAGTGGGTCACCGGCGGCTACCTGGCCACCAAGGACAGCGGCGACAGCGAGGAGGACGAGAAAGACAACTGCCGCCTGCTCGACGGGCAGGCCAGACAGGTATGCGAACGCGACACCGACGAAGAGGAGAACGAGGATCCCTGCAACCTGATCAAGGGGCCGCTCAAGGCGTACTGCGAGCGCGGCGACCAAGGCGCTGAGGACGGTCTGCCCGAACTCACCCCCGGTGGCGAGCTGTTGGACTCGGCAAACGCCGTGGTCAGCGAGGAGGACCGCGAGTTCGAGGCGTTTCTCAGCGATTTGAGAGAGTCCGGCGACGTCGGCAAGGCCTGCGCCGCGTACGCCAAGCAGCCCACCTGGTGGCGGGTCGGCGGCGCCTTGCTGATGCTGATCGCCGCGCTGTTCGTCTGCGGCATGCTGCTGTCGTCCGCGATCGTCCTGCTCGGCACCCAGGGCATCTGCGCCGCGGCCGCGGCCGCCGGCGGCGTGACGTTCGTCGCCGCCATGCTGCCCGGACCTCCACGGCAGTCGGTGTGGAAGTGGCTGTCGATCTGGGGCATCGCGATCCTCGCCATGCTCGGCATCTGCGCGTTCATTCCGTTCTTCGGCATCGCCATCGACGCCGTGATCACCGATGGCCCGGACCTGATGGTCGAGCGGATCCTGCTGATCGACGTGCTCGCCATCGCGGGCGCGGCGGGCCACCGCCGCCTGCTGACCGGCATCACCTCGTTCGGCCAGCGCATGGCGATGCGGATGCGCTACGCCAAGGTCGGCGGCACCCACCTGCCCGGCGACACCTCCGAGCTCGGCGCCGCGCTCGCCATGAACTCCCCCGCCGCGATGGGCGGTTACGGCGGCGGGCTGCGCGCCTTCACCGGAGGTGGAGGCGGCCGGTACGGGATGCTCGGCACCCGCCAGCGGCTGATGGGCGCCCTCGCCTCGCTGGTCGACGGCGCGGGCATGCCGGTGGACACCGGCGGCATCCTCGCCGATGCCACCGCCGAAGCCGGGCGCGGTCTGGCTCCGCTCACCGCGGCGGCGGCCGTGGGCGGGCTGGGCGCACGGCTCGGCGCCAAGGGCGCGCACTGGCTGCTGATCGGCCGTCGCCCGGACAGAGAGCAGCTGGCCAAGTGGCAAAAGGCCACCGCCGGCGGGGACCCGAACACGGGCGGCCCGCCGGACGGCGGCAACGGTGGTCCCGGCGGTGCGGGGCCACGCCGGCCTGGAGGTCCGCCCGACCGCTACCGCAACGAGCAGGGCCAGGTCGTCGACCGCAACACCGGCCAAGTGCTGCACGACCAGGACACCGACCGCACCCTGCTGTCGACCCGCGCCCACAACCGGCTGGTCCGCTTCCGCGGCTACCGCATCCTGAACCGAGGCGGCCGGACCGCCTACGGGGCGACAGTCGGCCTGCCGGCCAACGTCCGCCGGGCCCGGTCAGGAGGCTCGCGCTATGCCCAGGACGCCCGCCAGCAAGTGCGAGTGTGGAGCAACACCGTCCGCGAGGACGGCCGGGCGTGGGGTGACACACGGCGTCATGTGGCCCGGGTTGTGCGGGAGAACGATGACAGCGGCGGGCCCGGCCCCTTCACCAGCCGCCGCCTGTCCACCAGGACATCGCCGACGACCGCCGCCCCGGCGGCGTCTGCTCACCGGCCGGATGCCTCCCCTCGCACCGCAGGAGGCGGATCGGCCTCCGCGCGGCCCAGCGCACCGTCGTCACGCACCCAGCGCACGGCGGCCACGCCGCCTGCCGGCCCGCCTCGCCTCACCGGCGGCAGTGACGCAGACGGTTCCGCCGGCATCAGCAACCAGGAGCGGATGCGGCAAGCCGAGGCGTTGGGCGAGATGCGCGAACGGTGGCGCTCCGAGGACGGTGACGACGAGTGAGGCCGCCGGGCCGTCGCATGGGGCGGTGGGTATGCGTGGTCGCGCTGCTGATGTTCGCCGCCGTGTGCTGCGCCGTGCCGGCAGGGGACGCGATCAGCGCGTACGTCGCACTGAAGGTGGGTGCAGGCACCGGCGATGGCGGGATCGCCGAGGGCGGCACGGCGGCGGACATCCCACCGCGCATGCTCACCGCCTACGAGAAGGCGGTCCAGCAGGTCGGCAAGCACGTGCCGAAGTGCCAGGGCATGCGCTGGCCGATCCTCGCCGGGATCGCCAAGGCCGAGTCCAAACACGCCATCGGCCGCACCATCGCCGCAGGCGGAGACATCCGCCCGAAGATCTACGGGGTGCTCCTCAACGGGTCCGGCGCCGGCGGCAACACGACCGTTTTCCCGGACACCGACGGCGGCAAATGGGACGGCTCCTCTCGAGGCGAGCGGGCTGTGGGCCCCTTCCAGTTCCTGCCCTCCACCTGGGAACGCGTCGATGCGGACGCCGGCGGCAACAAGACCGCCGACCCGCACAACGCCGACGACGCCGCCCTCGGCGCCGCGATCTACCTGTGCGGCAACGGCCGCGACTTGGCCAAGCGTGACCAGCTCAAGGCGGCGATCCTCCAGTACAACCGCTCCACCGAGTACGTCTCGAACGTGCTGGGCTGGATCAACCAGTACACAGCGCCCGCCAAAGACCCGGACCTGAGCAACGTCACGGGGAAGGTCCGCACCGTTATCGAGGCGGCGCTCTCCCAGCGCGGTGTGCCCTACTCCTGGGGCGGCGGCAACGCGAACGGCAAGTCGACCGGCATCTGCTGCTCCCCCAGCGGCAAGAGCGGCGCGAACACAGAGGGTTTCGACTGCTCGGGGCTGACCCTGTACGCGTACGCCAAGGTCGGCATCCAACTCCCGCGCACAGCGGCCGCCCAGGCCAGTGTCGGCCAGCGAGTGCCCGCGAGTCTCGGCACCGGTGCGCTCAAGGCCGGGGACCTCGTCTTCTACGCCTACGCCCCGGGCCGGGACTCAACGATCTATCACGTCGGGATCTACGCCGGCAGCGGCCAGATGATCAACGCAGCCCGCCCGGGCACCGTCGTACGACTGGACGCGGTCAATGCCATGTCTGGTTTCGCGGGAGGGGCACGGCTGCTGTGACAACGTCCCCGCCGCGCTCGCCGCGCCTGCTGCTGGCCACCACCCTGGTCTTGGCGGTGGCTGGGGTGTTCCTGCTGGCCCCGCCGCACAAGCCCAGCTCATCCGCTTCGTCGTCGCCGCCCGCGGCCGCCTCGGCAGCCCGGCCGTCATCGCCTTCCCTCAGCGAGCACTCTTCGCTCGACGCCGTGGACGCGTCCACGGCGGCAGCCACGGCGACGGCGTCGGCCATCGTGTCGGCGCTGCCGCCGCACGGCGAGGGCGCGGCTGGCGATCGGGCCATCCAGCAGGCCCTGGAGGCCGCGTGGCCCGCCGACCTGGCCACCGAGGACGAACGGCACCTGCTCGCGGCCGGGCGGGACCTGCTGCGCGCGGACGCCACCGGGATCGGGCGCGCCCAGTGGCCCGGCGTCTTCCGCGACTCCGGGCGGGCACTCGCTCCGGCCTTCGCCACGGCCCGCTTCCGCATCCAGGCCGCGATCGCCCGCCGCGACGGCAGCCCTGACACGGCGGTCGTGCACCTGGTGTGGGCGGGTGCCGACCGCGGCGGCACCTACACCGACGGCCGCATCACCGATCTGTTCTTCACCCGCACCATACGGAAGGGGGAGCCGACGTGGACTCCGCAGCCTCGTATCTGACGGAGCAGGCCCCTGACCGGGCCACGGGCCAGGTATTCGGCCTGATCACCGGGCTCGTCGAGGCCATCGGCTGGCTCTACAACCACTGGTACCTGATCGCCCTCACCATCGCCGTTTCCTGGGGTGTGGGCGAGATAGTGATGCGGCGCCTGGCGGAGCGGGCCCTTGCCGAGCGGATGGCCCTGGAGCTCACCCCCACCCGGCACTTCGACCCGGGCCTGGAGGAGATCTTCCGCCGCGGGGTGCAGCTGGCGCGGGCCTCGACGAGCATGCCGTGGTGGGCGCCGCGCCGGTCGAAGACGGTGCAGATCAGGCTGCGCGCGGACGGCACCGCGCCGCTGCGCTACCGCGTCGAAGGCCCCGCGGGTGGCGAACGGCTGCTGTCCATCACCCCGTTCGGGCCGAACGTCACCGTCGAGCGTTCCCGTCGGATCGTGGACAAGCCCCGCGATCACGTGGTGCGGGCGGAGTTCATCCTGCGCGGCAAGCTCACCTCTCCCCTGCGGGAGGTGCCACTGGAGCCCGACCCGCTGCAGCCCCTGATCGACGCCGTGTCCGACCTGCGCGCCGAACTGGGCGACCTCGCCGAGATCCGCCTCGACCTCCAGCGCGCCCCCAAGTGGGCGCTGCGCGCCCGCCGTCTGCAGCTCATGAGTACCGCCCGCCGCCAGGAGCGCCGGGAGACCCAGCGCGCGGCGCGCTGGGTGCGCCAGGACGCCACCGGGATCGAGGACTCGCTGGCCTGGAACCTGCAGGCGCTACTCACCGGCAAGGATCAATCAGCCGGGCGGCGGCTGGTGATGCCCCCGGTGCCGCGCCGGGTGGACCGGTCCGAGGCCCTCGGCAAGCTCGCCGAGGACGACCACCTCGTTCGCGTACAGCTGCTCGTGATGTGCGCGTCCAACGTCGAAGGCCGCGCCCAGGCCCGCCTCGCCCAACTCCAAGCAGGGTTCGATGTGTTCGGCGGCCACTCGCGGTGGGCCATGCGCGGCTGGCGGCTGGGACCGTGGCGGTTCGGCGCCGATCACTGGCCCACCCGGCGCAGCTTCGAACGCCGCTGGGACTTGGGACAGTGCCAGCCACCCCGCGCGAACTGGGTGCGGCTGGAGGAACTCACCGGCTTGCTCAAGCCGCCGACCGCCCACTGCCGGCTGCCGCTGCTCGCCGGTGATCTGCCGACCTTCGAGTTCGGCAATCCTGAACTGCTGCTGCAGGGCATCTACCGTGCACCCGACGGACGCAGGCGTCTGGTCGCCACCTACACCGCCGAGACGCTGTTCGAGTGCGCGGTGGGCAAGGCCGGCGGCGGCAAGACGGAACGCGCTCTGGCGCAGGCGATCGGGTGGGCACACGCCGGCGGCGGGCTGATGTTCCTCGACCCGCACCGCGACTCCTGGCCCCGCGCCGCGACGTTCCTCGCCCACGACCACCTGATGCAGAAGATCGCGCTGATCGACCTCAACACAGCCGGGCCCTCACCGATGCTGAGCTCGTGGAATCCGATCGCCCTGCACCACGGGCCCACTCCGCACGACGTCGTCGAGGCGGTCACCGACGCCTTCGCCACCATCCTCGGCTGGGACGACGCCACCGCTCCCCGCGCACTGACCATCCTCACCTCCTGCCTGGCCGTGCTGGTCGCCATCAACCAGGCCGCCTGCCAGGCCGGCCGCCGCGAAGACCAGACCACCCTCTTCCAAGTGCGGTCCCTGATCTCCGACCCCAGCTTCCGGGCTGCGGCGCTGGCCGCCGTGGCGGACCGGCTGGACGAGGAGACACGGGCGTGGTGGCGGACGGTGTTTCCGACCTTCCCCCCGGACGCGTTCGCCGTCGTCCTCAACCCCATGGCGCGGCTGGCCGCCAACCCGGTCACCCGTGCCTTCCTCGGTCAGCCGGTCGGCGTGTACAACAGCCGGGCCGCCATGGACAACGGGCTGGTCGTGTGGGTGTGTCCGGCCGGCAACGGCCCCACCGACCGGCTGCTGACCGCGCTCATCGCGCGGGACCTGCTGCGGGCGGTGCGCTCGCGCCGGGACACGCCCGAGGCCCAACGGCGGCTGTTCCGGCTGTACTTCGACGAGCTGATCACCCTGACCGGCGCGGCCCCGGAAACCATCGCGTCGATGTTCGAAGACTTCCGCAAGTACAGGGTCACCGTGCACGGGATGACCCAGCTGCTGGGCCGCCTGCCGGCCCCGGTGCGGATGTCCCTGACACAGAACGCGTCCACGCTGGCGTCCACGGCCGGTTCCAAGACCGCGATCGCTCCGATCACCGCGGAGTGGGGGGACAAGCCGAGCACGGACGAGGTCGCCGCACTCGACCGGTTCGAGCACTACATCACGCTCACCGTCGACGGGCGCCGTGTCGGACCCGTCCGGATCACCGGTCCGCACCTGGACGAGGTGTTCGCCGACTACGCCCGCCCCGGCAACGTCGCCACCCTGGAGCGCGCCGCCCGCACCACCGCCGGGGCGGTGCCGCTCGACGAGCTCACCGCCACCGCTGCCGCCCAGCAGGGCCGTGTCAGCGCTTTCCTCGCCCACCACGCTCCCGCCGCCACAGCGGACGTACGACTGAGCAAGCACACGGAGGGATACCAGTGATCTCCACCGCCGTCGAGCCACGCTGTCCGCTCGTGGCTGTCCTTGCCCGTGAGGTATCCCTGGGTGCCGTCGTCCTCGACGGCCTCGGAGGGGACGGGCGAGAACCAGAAGCGTGTGGGGTGCCGCCGACCGGCGGTGAGCCGTGCCCAAAAGCCGATCTGTAGGGGCATCGAGTGACGGTGTAGGTCATCCGGCTCCGGGTTCTGGGAGCCGGAGGGAGATCCGCGGTCAGGCGGAGGGCGCTGCCTGCTTCACCCTGCTGTATGCCATGGCCATCGTGTCGGGCTTGACGGTGACCACGGCCTGGGCGCGCGGAGTTCGCGAGGTGAGCTCGATGGTCGGCCAGGTCTGCAGGACAGCGGCCAGGATGATCTGGAGCTCGGTCCAGGCAAAGTTCTCGCCGATGCACTTGCGCCGTCCGTCTCCGAAGGCGAGGAACGCGCCTCGCGTTGTCGGGGCTCGCTCGGCGTTCCAGCGGTCTGGGTCGAAGTGGTGGGGGTTGGGGAAGTAGTCCGGGTCGTGCTGGTGGAGATAGGGACTCCAGACGACATCGGCGCCCTTGGGCACGCGGTGGCCGCCGAGGACGATGTCGCGGGTCGCGGTGCGGGTGACCATCCAGGCGGGCCCGTATTTGCGAACGGCTTCCTGCAGCACTTGGCGCGCGTAGGGCAGTTGGTCCAGGTCCTCGTGGCGCAGGGGCCGATCGTGGCAGACCGCGTCGAGTTCGGCGCGCAGCCGCTGCTCGACGTCGGGGTGCTGGGTGAGCTCGTACAGCGTCCAAGCGAGGGTGGTGCCGGTGGTTTCGATCGCGCCGGTCAGCAGGGTGATTGCCTCGTCCTGCAGCTGCTGTCGGCCGAGCTGGGCCTCGGCGCTGAGCAAGGTGTCGAACAGCCCGACCCGCTCGGCGGCGGCAGCCGGCGCGTGCGGGCATCCCTCGGCGTCGGCGGGGACCTCGGCTGCCGCGCTGCGCCCACTGCTGGCGTGGTGGTCGATGGCCTGGTCGATGAGGGCGCGAAGGCGCGCTACGCGGTCGGCGTGGGCGCGGTTGGCGGGCAGCGGTAGCCGGGTCACCCACGGTGGAAGGATGGTCTGCCGAATCGTTCCCTTCATGATGGCGGGCATCAAAGCGGTGAACTCGCCCTGCAGATGCGCCGGCAGGTCCGTGCCGAACAGCGCGACAAGGAACGCGGCGAGCGTGATGTCGTTCATGTCCGCGTACACGTCGCGCGGTTCGTTCTCCCGCCAGCGACCGACCATCTCGCGGACCTGGTCGATCATGGCGTCGCCGCGGGTGGCGATGTGTGCCTTGTTGAACATGGGCTGCATCAGGCGCCGGTTGCGCAGATGAGTATCGCCGTCCGCGACGGTGGCGAGTCCGTCGCCGAAGAAGACGCGCAACGCGTCGATGATCTTGCCGCCCTTGGAGAAATCCGCGGCGTCGGTCACCAGCACGCGGCGGGTCAGCGCGGGATCGGTGACGACGTAGGCCGGCGTGGGGCCGATGCCTATGCGTACGACGCTGCCGTGCTCGCGCAGGGAGGTGATGAACGGCAAGGGGTCGCGCGCGAGCCGGTGGGCGTGGCCGATCAGCGGCCATCCGCCGGGCGCTGTGGGGGTGGGGGTGGTCGACGCGGTGGGGGCGCTCATCGGGCGTTGTCACTCCTTGTGGGGGTGTCGTCAAACGCACCGATGCATGCCCAAGATCACGTGAGGGGATGCCGCCAGCCGGTGATCACTGCGTCACATGCACGGAGGGCGACACCCATAGGGCTCAGGGGCGCAAGGGGAGTTGGGCCTAGCGCGCGAGCCGGTCCTCCGCCGCCGCAGCCCACGGCTGACCAGTGAAGCAAGGTTTCGGCAAGGTACCTGCCCACGTTCACGCCACAGGGTATGAACCATGGCCCGCGGCACCGAGGGGTCACCCGCTGCATGAACGTCAGGAGGAGAGCAATGGCACGCAACGCGAGAAGGGCGGCTGTCGCAGCCGCAGGAGCGCTCACGCTCGCCGGAGCGCTACTCGCCGGGACTGCCAGCGCTGACTCGGCACAGGACTCCCGGACCTCATCGCATGGGGAGAGGCTCTCGACCGAAGAGATGAAGTCCGCCGTCTCGGTCTCGGCAGCACGTATGGACGTCGGGCCGATGGTCGGCGGACCGTGGAGCGATCCGGAGCCAGCCAGGTTCTATCCCGGGCAACCCAACAGTGCGCCGAACTGCGCCACGGGATACGCCTGCATGAAGATCAAGGAGGGCTCCCAGCCCACTTACACCGACTTCTGGTACTACTTCTACGGGTTGTACGAGGTTGAGAACTGGATCGGCCGCGGGTATCTCAACAACCGGCAGTACAGCGGAACCTCGTTTCGTACGTACAACGCATCCGGCGGCCTGATCGACTGCTACTCGAGCTATCCGACCGGTTCCATCTCCAATCCCAACTGGACTCCGGTGTACTACATCAGGCTTTCGCCTGCTGGCTGCTGACCAAGGACCCAGTCGGAAGGCCCACATCCACCGCTTGGGCCCTCTGGGGACCGGACGGGCCGCTGGTCAGCCGGCGGGGCATCAGGAGGCCGGCCACCCAGGTGATCCGGGTGTGCTGGGGGGGGAGGCGTTCGGCGTCGCGGGCCAGGTGCCGCCCTGGAACTGGGTGGCGGTGGTGTTCTCCCGGGCGTCAACCAGTGCCCGTCAGCGAGGTCGCCGTCGCAGCACGATGGCGTGCCAGGTGTCCCTGCGGCGTAGCGGCCTGAGCTTCTTGCCGATCGCTTCGTAGATCATGGCCACGCGGTTGTTCGGGTACGGGATCACGCGAGCCCTTCCTCACTGTGGGGAGCGGAGGTCCGGAAACTACCCGACGTGCCCGCCTGCAACTCGGAGTGTGATCGAAGTCAAATCCCTGCGCCTGAACGGAAGTTCACGTGGCTGCCGGATCTGACAGTGCTCGTCGCATTTCGGCTTGCTCGATGGCTTCGGTCACGATGGCGTGATCGAGATGGCGTGCAACGCCCACCAGGTAGGCCTGTTGCTGACTTTCCGGTACGTCGACGCCCGGAAGTTTCTCGGGACGGTCGGCTTCGGGTACCGGTGGTTCGTTCCGGGAGCGGCGCAGCGCGGCGTGGCGCAGGAGCGCGGCAGTCCGCGCGGCGTCGACATCGGCGCCGGCCTCGCGGGCGCGCCGCCATCGCTTCCTGTCTCGGTGCTGCTCGGCCTTCTGGCGCCGGCGATCGTCGTTGAGGACATCCTCGACTGCGGAGCCGGACGAGGTGGTCATCCACGGCTTGAGGATGCGGATGCCGTCCAGCGTCTCGATCATGATCCGGTCCAGCTTGATGCGGCTGTCCTGACGCCAGGAGGTAGCGATCACGAGGTGTCTCGCGTCGCCAACGACCATCTCCCACAAGGGTTTTATGGTGCGGATGTCGCGGCGGTCGCTCCGTGTGGTGGCCAGGACGAGACGGCCGAGGCTCTGATTGGCGGCGATGCCGCTGAGGATGGTGGCGACCCAGGAGGCGTCGGCGAGATAGTCAAGGTGGTGGTCACCGCGGACCAGGACGCTCGTCATGGCCGTGAGTGTGAACACGGCGGTGGCGAGGTCCAGCCCGACGGCGATACCGAACCAGACCATGCACCGGCGGACGTCTTTGGCGAGGTCGGGCCGGTTGGGCAGGGCAGCCTGGGTGCAGAGGATCATCGTGGCGACGACGGCCACGATGAGCGCGCCGAAGTAGATGATCTTCAGGGCGAATACCGCGGTCACCTCGGCGTAATAGGGACCGAAGTGAAGTGGCGGCGCGGCGCCGGACAGGTCGGCGTAGGCGTAGAGGGCGATCATGAGGGTGATCGCGCCGGCATAGAAGGGGAGCCATGCGCGCACCGCGCGACGTCGTTGTTCTTCGGTGTGCCGTTCCGGATGCCACAGCAGGGTCATGTAGTGGGCGTGCCCCACGCACAGCAGCGTCGCGACGTCGATCGCCAGAGCGGGCAGATTCGCTGAGTGCAGGATGCGGCCGGTGTCCCGGTAGATCGGCGGGGTGGCGAGCAGGAAGATGAGGCCCGCGTGCAGCAGGACCGAGGCGGTCAGTTTCAGGGTGGGGCCGGATTCACTGCGTGCAGCCACCGCTTTGGTGACGCCGAGGATCAGCGTGATGACGGCGATGGTGAGGTTGATGCCCGTCAGGGCGTCCTGCCACATCGGCTCACCAAGACCGGTTGGAGAACGCGGAAGTGATGGAGTCTGTGGGGCCGGACGCACCTCCGGGCGGGGCTAACAGCCGTGGCACGACCGTGGCCCAGGCCTCGACGGCCAGCTCCTCGGTGCTGTCGTGGGTGGCGCGCAGTTTGACCGGCCGGGACGCGTTGAGCACGTCGTGCACGAGATCCGGGGATAGCGTCGTCAACTGGTTGGCGAGCGTTTGCGGGTCGAGCTGGCTGCCGCGGACCTGCCCGTGTCCACTGACCAGGCAGTCGTCCGTATCGCAGACCATGCCGGGTAACAGGTGCCCGATCTCGTGGATCTTGACGCGGTACCGCTGCCATTCGGTGTTGTCGCGGCCAACGATGATGCGGTCCTCGGTGGGCCCGTGCAGGCACATTCCGCTCAGGGAGGCATCGAGATCTCTCTCATCGACCCGGACCGGGCGCTGGTTGAGCTCGGCGACGGCTTCGACGAGCTCCTGAAGTGTGGCGCCCGGGCGCAGGCCGAGGTCTGAACGGAAGATCTTGCGGGCCCGTCGGATGTCGTCGTCGAAGGAGCGACGGGGCTTGGGTGCTTCGTCAAGGGCGCGGCTGCGGAAGAATCCGGCGCGCTGGGCTCCGGTGCTGCCCATGGTGTCAGTCCTCCCGCCCTGGCATCGCGCACAGTGATGCGCGCGGTCGTCCCTGACGGTGGGCCCCGTTGCGTGTCTGCCTCGGCTGGCAGGCGGTTGGTGTGGTCGGCATCCTCCGCCCCTCCCTCAACACGATCACTGATGGTGTTGGTGGGTCTGCGGAGCGAGATTATCAGTCCAGAGGCATCTGCCACCGGCCTCGCTCCCAGTTCGCGGACCGGGAGCGCGAGACCGCCGCGGATGTTCCGACCGCAAGGCGCGCAGCTGCCTTGCACTCTGCGCGGGGCCGCTTGCGGCCGCTTCGCAGGCGGCCCAAGTACCGCAGCGTCGCCGGCTGTTGGGATCCGGTGGATACGGGCATTCTCGTCCTACACCGGTGCGAGCGCGGTGAGGGTGACGGGCAGCGACTGGAAGGAGTTGGAGGCGTACGTCTGCTCCGGGGTGAGCCCGTCCAGGTCGCTAGAGGCGACGTCGAAGCGGGTGAACAGAGCGTCGAGCGCGATCGTGGCGGTCATGCGGCCGAGCGGCGCGCCGATGCAGTAGTGGGCGCCGCGGGCGAAGCTCAGGTGCTGGGCGGCTGTGGTGCGGCTGAGGTCGAAGTCGTCGGCGGTGGGCCCGAAGTGGCTTTGGTCCCGGCCTGTCGCGGCGATGTAGAGCAGGACCGGTTCGCCGGCTCGTACCCATACGCCGTCGATGTGCACGTCGTTGACCGCGTAGTAGAACATCACGACTCTGATCGGGGAGCGCCAGCGGAGCGTCTCTTCCACGGCTGTGCGGGTCCAGTCCGGATCGGCGCCGCTGCGCGCCGCGGCGAGCTGGCCGGGGTTCTTCAGCAGGGACCAGACCGTGTTCGTGATCAGGTTCTTGGATGTTTCGTGTCCTGCGAACAGCATCAGCAGGAGCGTCTCTATGAGCTCTTTCCCGGTGAGACGGTCCTGGCCGTCGTGAGCGGTGATCAGGGCGGAGGTCAGGTCGTCGCCCGGTGCGGCCCGCTTGGTTTCGATCAGTTTGCCGAGGATCTGCCCGAGGCCGATCCCGGCGGCGAGCACCTCCTCCTCCTCGCTCTGGCTGCTGATGACGACGCCGTAGTACTCGGCGAGGAGGGTCCGGACGGCGAGGTCGTCGACGCCGAAGAGGTGGGAGATGACACGCATCGGTAGGGCGAAGGCGTAGTCCCGGCGCAGATCGATGACGCCGTTCGCGGCGGCCAGCTCGTCCACCAGTTCGGCGGCCATGGCCTCGATCGTGGGCCGCAGCCGTTCGATCCGGCGCGGCGTGAAGTCCTTGCTAAGCAGCGAGCGCAACCGCGCGTGGTCGACGCCCTTGCGGTTGAGCATGCTCTCCATGGTGATCAGCTTCAGCAACGGCCAGCCCTTGGGTATCAGCCCGTCCTGGTACGCCGCCCAGTCTGAGGGGTCCTTGCTGAAGTCGGGGCTGGTGAAGACCTTCTCGGCGGCTTCGTAGTCCGCGACGCACCAGGCACTGACGGCGTCGTCCAGCCTGATGGGCACGATCGTGCCGAGTTGACGCAGCCGGTGGCCTTCGGCGACTACATCCGTGGCGAAGGGGTCGAGGGTGGTCACGGGCTGGTCGAGGGAGAAGGTCATGGGTGGCCTCCGGGGGGTGCGGAACTCCGCGCTGGTGCACGGTGTGCGTTGGTGCTGAACGAGACGAGCAGCTGGCGGGGGCAGCGCATCATGATCGATTCCTCCCACTCGACTCGGCGTTCCTGGTCGGTGAGGCGGACGTCGGGGATCCGGTCCCAGACACATTCGATCGCTGCCTTGGCGATGGTGTGGGCGAGGTCCGGGAAGGGGCACTCGTGCGGGCCGTGACCGAAGGAGAAGTAGGACGCGTTGCGGTCGGTGAAGTCGCGCTCGGTCCCGAAGCACGGGTCGGTGTTCGCTCCGGCGAGGCTGAGTACAAGCATGTCACCCTTGCGGATGTGGCGTCCGCCCAGAATGTGATCACGGGTGGCCCACCGGCCGATCACGTTCTGCAGAGGCGTGCGCTCCCAGAGCGTGGATCGCAGGGCACCCTCGATGTCCATCCAGCCGGCCCACATTCCCACTTGGATGTCGCGGCGGCTGACTAGCTGTTCGATGGCGCATGCGATCCACGTACTGGTCGCCCCGTGACCCGCGATGAAGGTCAGCCAGATCTGCCAGCGGATCTCGTCGTCCACCGTGGCCTGGTCCCAGCTGCACCCGTTCGCTTCGGCGTTGCGCGCCCAGTCCGCGTCGTGCTCCCGGATGAGCCGGGTGGTGAAGTCCGCGGCCGGCTCCGCGCGTCGCCGGGCGACGTGCCGGGCCACCAGGTCCAGGACCTCTTGGGCGGCCTGCGGGGCGTCATCTCCCCCTTCAAGGAGCGTGAAGATGGCGGTCCGCAGAGGCTTCTCGGTCTCGGGCGGGAACCCAAACAGGCGCATCAGGGTCAGCATGGGCAGTTGCACCGCGTACTGGGCCACCAGGTCGACCTCACCGGCCGAGCAGAAGCGGTCGATGAGGCGGTGCCCGGTGGCCAGGGTGTCGCGGCGTACCCGCTGCAGTTTGTCCTTGCCGCCCAGCGCCCTGACCAGGGCGCTGCGCAGTCGGGAATGCTCCTCACGGGTGGCGAACAAGGCACTGGGATTCCGGCGGGTGTTCGGCTCCAGCGGCCACCCGTCGGGCATGCCGCCCTCGCGTGGACGCCAATGCTGCGAGTCCCGGCTGAAGATCTCTGCGCGCTGCGTGACCTCCCGCAGCTCCTTGTAGTTCAACACCGTCCACGTGAAGACGCCCTCGAGCACGGTCGGCACTACGCCTCCGTATTCCTCGCGGGCCACGCCGTACAGCTCGGCCGGATCGCGCCGCATGTCCTCGCGGATGAGATGCCAGGCGCCGCTATGGGCTGGACAGCCGCCCGACCGTAAGGACTCGCTGGTGGGGTCGGGAGAGGCAGCGGCAGGCTGGGTCATCGCACCAATTCCGTGGTTGCCTGGCAAGGACGGGAAGATGTACGAACCACCCGGGCCACGTCGATCGCCGGCCGCAGGGCATATGTGATCCTGATGGACCAGCTGTTCGGATGTCAACAATTGAAGAAGTGCTCTGGTCGGAGGCACCCCGGCCGGGTACGCTCACTCCGCGCAGCCGGTGCCGTGGCCCTTTGGAGACCCTGTTGAACGAAGCCTCCCGCCGGAAAGCGGCAGCCGCCGAGATCGCGCGGCTCCGGCGCGCTGTGGACCAGTACGCCGCCTTTCTGCGCCAGCCCGCGGAGCGGCTGCTCAACCCTCAGATCATCTCCCTGCATACAGGCGTCAGCCCCGATCGGGTGCAGGAGCTCCTCGACGGCGAGCTGCCGGAGGTCGAGCCGGACGACAAGGAATCGCTGGAGAAGTTTCAGCGTCAGTTGTTCGCGCAGCGGCTCACCTTCCTGCGCCAGACGCGCACCAAGGCCACGCCCGACGGCAGGACGGCCATGTACACGCTCGACGAGATCGAGGCCGCCACCAAGATCTCATCGCAGGGCGTGTGGCAGCTACTCAACGGCAAGCGTGGCGCGAACGCCAACCATGCAGACAGGCTGGAGAAGTACTTCGACCAGGTCTCCCGCCAATGCCAGCCGCCCTCTCGCGTGCCCCGCGGCTTCTGTCATCTCAACGAAGGCGCCGCCCTGATCGAACACCTCAGGCGGATGACCGAAGTCGACCTGCGCGAACTGGTCCTGACCTCCCTCGCAGAGGTCTACGGCGCACAGTCCGTACAACTGCGCACCGGCGGCGCGGGCGCGGACGACTTCACGCCGCTGCTCCCGGTCCTGGCCCAACTCCGCGACGACGCACGCCTGAACCGCAAAGACTTGTAGCCGCCCCGTTCCCGCCGCCTGTCCGGACGCAGGCCAGCGCCCGCACCTTCCGCAGCGGTCAATCCCTGCCGCTGATCGTGGCATGCATGCCACAGATGACGACATTCAGGCCCGGAACGTAGCCAGTGTGACGTGCAATTTCTTCAATTGTTGACACGCTGGCGGGTGTACACCACCATCAGGTGGTGCCGACGCCGGAATCGAGACGTCGACGTCGGCGAGCACCAACGCCCTGCCCACGACCGCTTCGCAGCTGCGCATCCGCCACCCCCCGATGACCGCGTAGGCCGGCTCCGACGACCGCCGCCAACAGCCCCTGGGGTGCGGAAGCACAAAGGGGAATCCGTTGATCACGCCGCAGTTGAACGCCGAGAGCTTCACCAAAACCGACGTCGACGAGTTCCACAAGCGGATGACGGAACTGGTCCGCACGTGCCAGTCGGTTGCGGACCAGTACCCTCGCGGCGTCTGGGAACCGTCCACGGCTGATGTCCGCGACCAGTTCGGTGAGTCGATGGTGCTGATTGCGGAGGTCTCCCGGACGCTGAACAGGAGCCGCTGGGGCATCCGCAAGGTCTGGGACAGGGCCCGCCAACGTGTACGTGCCTGAGGGGCATCCTCACGCTCGTCCAGTCGTCCAGGCCTCTTCGATCGCTCTCCGCGCGTTCCGGCTCCCCCCGTCTCGGGACTCGCCGAGAGCCAGGTGGGGGTCGGCCGGGACTCCCCAACCTTCCCGCCCGGCCCCCACCGCACCCCCGCTCAACCTGCCTCTGCACAGCCGTGCCAGCCGGTCTGATGAGGACTCATGTCTCGTGCCAGTCGATCGCAGCACCAACGCCCCGCCCTCATATGTCCGTGCCGACCCATCACGGCCTTTGCTTACTCCGGGATGTCGCCACGCATCCCTCGACGGCCAGTGTCGACGTCATCGGGTCCGCGGTTGTCGCGCCATGCCGCCACCTCGGTCGTACGAGCGAGTTGATGAGGATCCATGCCTTCTCGGCCGGACTCCACGCGAGCCTTTCGACTGCCCAGTGTGGACCCACTCGGGCGTATGCCCCCCTGCCCAGGGTCGCCGCGAGTCCCTCGACCGAGAGCATCGAAGTCATCGGCTCATCAGTGGTGGCTCACGGGGAGTTCAGCAGTGAGACGGTCGCCCGCATCCGCGACAGCCATGCCGGGCGGACCGTCACCCTCGACGATGACGTCCTCGTCATCTGGCCGCCCCATCAGGCCAACCCCGCCGGCGACGACGGCATGGCATGACCCCATCCAGAAGCCACATCCTCGAAGACTCCCGGCCCCAGGGCCTCCCCCTGTGGCCGGGCCAGGCCGAGACGCCGCTGTTCTTGAGAACAGCGGCGGACCGAGCAGCCAGGGTGCGCGGTCCCCCTCTCTTCATGCGCCCCGGCCCCACCCGTGGCTACATATCGACATCCGGATTCAAAAGTGAGCAGATACGTCCCGAGTTGCACGAGTGAACTCAAGTATCAGGCTGGGAAGTTGACTGGCAAATGCGTAATCTTGCCGCTACGCAAAGGCATAACCGCAGCTTGGATCAGGCCGCGGCTGTGGAATGCCGTACGCGGCGTCTGGGGCAGCGGCCTGCCGCACCGCGTCGGGGAGACCACGTGACACGAGCACTACGCCGCCCACCGGGGCTCACCGCCGTTCGCATCAGGAAGCACGCAACCGCCGTGCTCCTCGCTGGCACTCTGCTGGCATTGGCCAGTTGCAGCGACAGCGGCACGGGCGCGTCACCGTCCACGCCCAGCCCTACTCAAACCGCTGACTCGTCGTCTCCCAGTTCCACGGCTGAAACTGAGGCGGCCGCGGTCCTCGCCGCATACACCCAGTCCTGGGAGGCCCAGACCGAGGCCTACGCCAAGGCGTCTTCCGCAGGCACCGACTTGAGGAAGACCACCACTCTGCGAGCCCTGGGTCTCATCGAGCAGGACCTGGAGACCATGCGGAAGGCCGGGCAGGTGACGACCGGCAAGCCGATGATCCGCCCGCGGGATCCCAAGGTGACCGACGGTGAGATTCCCAAGGCCACCCTCACGGACTGCGTCGACACCACGAACTGGACGCTGATCGACAAGGCCACGAAGAAGAAGGTCCCACTGCCGTCAACGCGGCTCGTCAAATACGTCAGCACCGCAAAGCTCGAGAAGTGGGGAACGAAGTGGATGGTCACCGAGTTAACCGCTCAAACGCAGACCTGCTGATATGGCGCTCCGCCCTACTCGGTGCCGCTCTCGTCCTTGCCGCCGCGGGCACCGCCCAGGCCGGCGACGACCCCGATGTCGGTGCGGGCAAGTGCCAGGTCGTCAAGTTCTGTGTCGATGTCAGGGTGCCCGGCAAGACCGGCGGGGAAAACCAGCAGGCCAGCTCCCAGGACGGCGGCGACAGCAAGCTGAAGTGCAAGTACACCGAGATCGATCCTGAGCCACCGGCCAGCGCGGGCGAGCCCTGGAAGGGCGCAGACCCGAAGAAAAGCGATCTGTACTTCTACTCGTGTTGGGACACCACCAAGCCCGCTGGGGAGCAGCAGCAAAATCTTGACGGCTTCGTCGTCGTGCCACAGGGCCAGCCTCCCGCGCCGCAGGTGGACCCCCAGGAGTTGGCGCAGCAGGCGGTTGATTCGATGACGCTGCTCGGCCCGGACATCGCCAGCCCGAAGGCGGCCGGGAAGTACACCGTGGGTGTCCCGATGTGGATGTGGGTCAACCAGAGCGCCACGGCCTACGGACCGAACACCGCGTCGGCCTCGGCGGGCGGAATCACCGTCACCGCGACCGCGAAGGTGTCGAAAATCGTCTGGGAGATGGGTGACGGCTCTTCCGTGACCTGCAACGGCCCGGGCACGCCCTACCAGGCATCCGAGGGCATGGCTCAGTCGCCGACCTGCGGACACGTGTACTCCAAGACCTCGGGCGGTTCCCAGGGCGGCAAGTACCTGGTCACGGCGACCTCGACGTGGACGATCGACTGGCAGGGCGGCGGAGCGGCGGGCCAGCTCACCGAGGTCCGGCAAACCAACGTGCAGGTGGCGATCGGCGAGTTGCAGGTCGTCAGGTAACGCCGCCGGAAGGACGAGACGTTGAGCAAGACCCGAGAACGTGTAGAGGCAGTCAGCTCGAACGGGGTCCTCCAGCAGGGACGTGGCGTCGGGCCTGTCGCTCCCCCACGGGTGTCGGCCCGCCGTCGCCGACCAGGTGTCATCGCCCTGTCGCTGGCGCTGATCGCCGCCGGAGGGGCGGGGGTTGCCGTCCTGCTGCTGCAGGTCGGCCAGCGCACCGAGGTGGTGACCGTGGTCCGCGACGTCCAGGTCGGCCAGGTCGTGACTGAAGACGATCTGGGCACGGCCTCGGTGGCCCTGGACCCGGCTGTCAAGGCGGTGCGCGGCACCGACCTGGACTCGGTAGTGGGGAGGCGGGCCGCTGTGGAGCTCAAGCCCGGTTCCCTGCTCGCCCCGTCCCAGGTGACGAAGGACTCGCTGGTGAAGGCCGGTGAGCAGTTGGTGCCGATCGGGCTGAAGCCGGAGCAGGTGCCGGCCACGGCGCTGGTGCCGGGCCAGAAGGTGGAGCTGGTGCACGTCCCGGCCCAGGGCCAGACGGACACCGGCAAGACGTCCGACACCCTGCCGCAGACCATCGCCGGACGGGTCGTCAAGGCCTCCACCGCCGCCCCCGGCACAGGAATCGTGGTCGTCGACGTCGCCACCGCCGCCCAGGAGGGACCGACCGCTGCCGCGTGGGTGGCGGCCGACACTCTGCGCCTGGTCCTCGCGGCCCCGGACGGCAACTGATGGCTGTCATCGCGCTAGCCGGGTGCAGCGGCGCGCCCGGCGTGACCACGAGCGCGCTCGCTCTGCTGCTGTCGTGGCCGCTGGAGCCGGGCCGGAGGATGATCCTGGCCGAGTGCGACCCGGACGGCGGGGCGGTGCTGCACGGTCTGCTGCAGGGCACGCTCGGTGACCGGTACGGGCTCCGCAACATCTCGGTCGCTGCCCGCAAGGGCGAGTTCAGCGACGCCTTCTGGCGGCAGCTGATCGACCTGAGCAGCGAGGACGGCAAACAGGTCTCACCGCGCGACCGGCTGCTGCTGCCGGGCATCACCGACCCTGCGCAGGCAGCGAGCCTGGTCTCGGTGTGGAAGGTCCTGGCGCAGATGTTCCGCGGCATCGATGCCGAAACCGGCCACGACGTCCTGATCGACCTCGGCCGCCGGGGGGCGTACGGGCCCTCCGGCGTCCTGGCCGAGCAAGCCGACGCCGTGTTGGTGGTGGTCCGCAACACCCTGCGCTGTCTGCAGGCCGCTCAGGCCCGGGTGAGTGAGCTGGAGGAGCGCGTCGGCGACATCGGGCTGATTGTGATCGATGAGGGGCCCTACCCCGCGGGTGAGGTGCAGCGGGTGCTGCAGGTGCCGGTGGTGGCGACCTTGCCGTACGCGCCGAAGGATGCCCGCGTGCTGTCCGACGGCGCCGAGCAGCCGCGTCACTTCACCAAGTCGCCGCTGATGAAGGCGGCCCGGACGGGCAGCAGCGTGCTGGTCCAGCGGGCCGCGATGCGGCGGGCCCGCCTCGATCCGCGCGGCACTTTTGCCACGGGGGAGGTGACCCGTGCGCGGTAGGCCTCTGCACGCCGATCCGAGCGTGGCCCCGCCGCCCGGCCGCCCCCAACAAGCGTGGCCCCGTCAGGCGAACGCGACGCCGGCCGGCGCTGCCTCCAGTACGCACGGGCTCGGCGCAGCGGCTCCGCAGGTCAGCGTGGATTACAAGGTCGCCCGGCACATCGCGGCCCAGGTCGCCAAGCAGCGCGAGGAGTTACTGAAGACCACACCGGGCATGGACCGGGCCAGCGAGGAGCAGCGCTGCCTGGACTGGATCAACGAAGCGGTCGCGCTGTGGTCGGACGCCCAGGCCATGACCCCGCACGAGGACAGAGCACTGCGGCGCGCTGCCTATGACCTGCTCTTTCGGGCTGGCCGGTTGCAGCCGTATCTGGACGACGAGCGGGTCGAGGACATCATCATCCAGGGCCCGGACCAGGTGTGGCTCGACTACGGCGACGGCGAGCGCCGGATGGTGGGGCCGATCGCGGACTCGGAGGAGGAACTGCTGGAGCTGCTGCGGGAGTTGGCCCGGGGCTCCGGGCCCAGCGAGCGCACGATCTCCACGGCGAACCCGACGCTCGCGCTGTCGCTGCAGGACGGCTCCCGCCTGCAGGCGATCACTGGGCTTGGGCCGATGACCTATGCCGTGATCCGCCGGCACCGGGTCTCTCACGCCGATCTCGACGACCTGGTCCGGCTGGGCACGATCGACCCGATTCTGCGGGAGTTCCTCGGCGCCTGTGTACGCGCCGAGAAGAACATCATGATCGCGGGGAAGCAGAGGGCCGGGAAGACGACGCTGCTGCGGGCGATGCTCAAGGAGTTCGACCCGGAGTGCCGCTTTGCCACCGTCCAGACCGAGGACGAACTGTTCGCCCACGCCAACGGCTACCACCGCCAAGTCGTCTCCCTGGTGGGCCGGGAGTCCAATGGTGAGAAGGACGTCACCGGCCGCGGCGCCGGTGAGATCACGCTGCTGGACCTGATGCACCCGGCGCTGCGGATGTCGCTGGAGCGGATCGTGGTCGGCGAGGTCCGTGGTCCCGAAGTCGTGGCGATGATGCAGGCGTTGACGAACGGGTCGGGCGGCAACCTGTGCACGATCCACGCGCGCCGCCCCGACGTCATCTTCGACCGGATCGCCGAGCTGTACGCGCTGGCGCAGGGCAACTTGTCCGAGCAGCTCGCCTACCGGCAGACCGCCAACGGTCTCGACTTCATCGTGTACGTCGACATGACGGATGAGACGCAGATCGGCGGCCGCCGCCACCGCTACGTCTCGCACGTGCTGGAGCTCACCGGGATCGGCGAGTCCGGTCGTCCGGCCACGAACGAGGTCTTCTCCCCCGGCCGGGAGTTCGGAGAACTGCGGGCGGTGCCGCGTATGGACCCGGGCTGCATCGACGATCTGCGCCGGGTCGGCTTCGACTCCACGCTGCTGCAGCACCCGTACGGGGCATGGGCGGCGCCTCTGGCGTTGAAGGTGGGGGCGAGCCGATGACGCTGTTGCTGGCGCTGCTGAGCGGCATGACCGTCATGGGCGGGCTGATCGGCGTCGTGGCCGGCCTCGTGGGCACCACGGCGCCGCGCCGGGCTCCACTTCGGCAGCGCTGGAAGGCCGTGCGGGCGGGGCAGGAGCAGGCGGAGGACGTCCGGCTGCGGCGGCGGACGCTGACGGCAGCCGCGGCCATGGTGTTCGGCGCGGTGTGGCTGGTCTCGGGGAACTTCGTGGCCGGTGCAATGCTCGGTGCGGCCGTGGTGGGTGTGCCGTGGCTGATCACTCCGGCGCAGATCGTGCAGGAACGCATCGGCCAGCTGGAAGCCCTGAGCGAGTGGACGCAGCGGCTGGCCGGGCTGCTGCGGCTGGGCATGGGCCTGGAACAGGCGATGATCACCAGCCGGAAGGGGGCTCCGGAGGAGCTCGCCGAGCAGATCGCGGGCCTGTCGGACCGGCTGCGGCTGGGGTGGCGGCCCGAGGAGGCGCTGCGGGCCTTCGCGGACGAGCTGGACGACATCACCGCGGACAAGGTGGCGGCCGCGCTCATCCTGTCCGTCAACGACCGCGGCCCGGGCCTGGCCCAGGCGCTGGAGGACCTCGCCGCGACGGTGCGCGACGAGGTCGCCGGCAGGCGGAAGGTCGAGGCCGACCGGGCCAAGTCCCGCACCACGGTGCGCTGGATGACCTCCATTACCCTCGGCGTCATCGTCGCCGGGTTCTTCGTGCCGTCCTTCACCCGCCCGTACAACACGCTGCTCGGGCAGTTGGTGCTGGCGGTCCTGACCGCCGGGTTCGTCGGCACGCTCGCCCTGATGCGGTCGCTGGGCATCTTTCGACGGATCGCACGCTTCCTGGAGGCCGATCCGAGCAGCACCGTGCGCCTGCCCGCATCCCTGGCCCAGCCGGATGTGCCGGCCGAGCGCGAGGTTGAGGGAGTGAGCTCGTGAACCTGCTGCCTGCGGTGGTCACCGGCGGCGCCCTGGGCGCGGGCGTCGCGGTGCTGGTGCGTGAACTGCTGCGCCCCCAGCCCGCCTTGGCTGCGGCGCTTCAGCGCAGTGCCCCGGGCCGGCTGACCATGCCGGAGCCCGAGCTGGACCGGGACGAGGTCTGGGGCCGGTGGCTGCTGGTCCGCCTGGGGCGCCTGCCCGGAGTGCGTATCCCTGCCAAGAACCTGGCCTTGCTCGGCCAGGGGCCGGGCCAGTTCATGCTGAAGAAGACCGCGCTCGCCGCACTGGGCCTGCTGTGTCCGGTGCTGGCCGCCATTCCGTGGATTATCGCGGGTATCTCGCTGCCGTTCTACGTGCCCGCCGTCGTCGGGCTGGCCGTCGCGGGGCTGCTGTTCATCACTCCCGATCTGGTGGTGCGGGACCAGGCCAAGCGGGCGCGGGAGGAGTTCGCCCACGCGCTGTCCGCGTACCTGGACCTGGTGGCGCTGCAGCGGGCCGCGGACGCCGGTCCGGCCGAGGCCTTGGAGAAGGCCGCCGCGGTTGGCCGCGGCTGGCCCTTCCTCTACCTGCAGGCAGCGCTGCGGCGCGCCCGGCTGGAGAAGATCCCGCCGTATCAAGCGCTTGAGGACCTGGCGCACGAGTACGACCTGCCGGTCCTGGAGGACGTCGCCGACATCATGCGCGGCTCGGCCACCGATGGCGCCGCCGTCTACAAGGCCCTGCGGGCGCGGACCGCCGCGCTCAACACCGAACTGCTCGCCGCGCAGGCCGCGGAGGCGAACGCCGCCAGCGAGAAGATGACCGCCCCCGGCGCCCTGCTCGCCGTGCTGGTGATGCTCCTGATGGCGTTCCCCGCGGTGATCCGCATGCTCACCGTCTGACCGAACTGATGCAACGCACGGCACGAACTCTGTGGAGGTTTCCCCCTCATGAAGCACACCGTAGCCCGCACCTACCGCGCCGTCCGCTGGCTGACGTCCCGCCTCGAGGACGGGTTGGGCGAGGCCGTCCGACGGCCGGACCGGGGCGATATCAGTATCACCACCGTCATCATCTGGGTCGCGGCGGTCGCCGGGGCCCTGGTGATCGCCGGGACCATCGCCATTGTGATCAACAGGTACAACGTCAGCCTGTCCGGCATCTGATGGTCTCCGGTCGGCTTAAGGACTGGTGGCGCGGGCTACGGTGGCGCGACGACCGCGGGGACGCGTCGGTCCAGATGGCGATCGTCTTCCCGTTCGTGCTGCTCGCCACGATGGCGGTCATCCAGGCCTCCATGTGGTACTACGCGCGGCAGATCGCTCTGACCGCCGCGCGTGAGGGTCTCACCGAGGCCCGCTCCTACCAGGCCACCCCCGCCGATGGCGCGGCCCGGGCCCGCGATGTGCTGGGCCGCGCGGCGGGTGACAGCCTGCTCAACCCCGGTGTCTCCACCGCGGGCAGCACCGCCGAGCGGGTGCGGATCCAGGTGACTGGGACGGCTCAGTCGATGATCCCGGGCGTCGCCGGCCTGCAGGTCAGCCAGTCGGCCTCCGGCGCCGTGGAGCGCTGGACGACTCCGGGAGAGTGAGCGTCGTGCGAAGTGCCCGGTGGAGGGCGGCCCGAGGGGATGCGGGCAGCGTGGCGATCGAAGCGGCCATCATCTTTCCTGCGCTGATCATGTTCGTGTGTATGGCGATCGCGGGCGGCCGCCTCGTCACCTCGGGCGCGAAGATCGACGCTGCGGCCGAGGACGCCGCGCGGGAGGCCTCCATTCACCGCACCGTGGGCGCCGCCCAGGACTCGGCCCATTCGGCTGCGATCGAGTCCCTGACCGACCAGGGCATCAAGTGCGCCTCCAGCAGCGTCACCGTGAACACGGGCGGGCTCAACGTGCCGGTCGGGCAGGTGGGGACTGTCACCGTGACCGTGAACTGCACGGTCAATCTGTCCGACCTGCTGCTGCCCGGCGTGCCCGGGGCTCGCACTCTGGAGTCGACGGCTATCTCCGTAGTGGACCAGTACCGGCAGAGAGCTCTTGGGTTCGTGAATTCTGAAGTGTCGTGGAGTACGAACCGAAGTGCGGGTGCTGACCTGTGAGCGCGCGCGGGTACTTGGGTTCACGCTTCGTGCGTCAGGCGCGCGCGAGCTCTTGTTTGGCAGGTTGCTCGTGCGGTGAGCCAGACGGTCTCGAACTCTCCGGCGGTGAGGTCCTGCGGTTCGTGTGCGTCCCACTCGTGGACGGGAACCTCCGCCGTGGCGCCGAACGTCGCTTCGTAGTTTGCAAGGGTTCCGGCCTGCTGGGCGGCTTCCCATTCGGCCAACGAGGCCGCGGCGATGGGCTTCTCGAGCGGTCCCTGGAGCTCGACCTGGCGGGTGACCCAGCCGTCGGCGTCGACCTCGAAATAGAACCAGGTGTCTTCCTCGGCCCAGTGGCTGCGGAACCAGCGCGTCATGGCGTCATTGTCCGGGATGAAACGGCGGCCATCGGCTCACAGATCCTGGGTCCAGACCCCTACGGGGTGTTCGTCGGGGTGCAGCGAGAGCCGGGGTTGGCGGTCGCGAAGGTTTTCTCCACCGGCCTGCCAGGGAAAGGCTCCGTCGCGGTTGGGCCAGAGGACCTGGAGGAACGGGAACGGCAGCTTGCGGTAGAAGCCGATCGCGGTGCCGAAGAACGCCTTGTACCAGCGGTAGTCGACGGGTTTGAGCATGATCGGGACGCCCGCGATGTCGTGTCGCTCCTGGTCGGTTTCCAAAGGCTGTCCTTCGACGGCTCGCCGGCTGAGGTCGTTGAGGAGTGTCTGCATCAGGTGGATCTCCAGGCCGAACATCGCCAGCTCGGGTATCCGGTGCCGATGCCACAGGCCGATGGTGTAGGCCCAGCCCGGCCCCTGGTCGTCGGCGGGGATCATCATGACCTGCCAGCCGTGCTCAGCGACGGTGTCGACGGTCGACTGCGTGCGGGGATCCAGCGCGTCGGCCTGCTGGCAGACGACGCAGTGGCAGGCTGCGGGATCGGTGGGCATGGCCGTGAGGCTATGGCAACGCGTTGGCCCCTCGTCCGGCGGGAGTGGTCTTGGCCATGCCGGCTTGCTGTCCCCCGCGCCAGTCGCCGCCAAGGCCAGCGCGTCCTGGTCAACGATCTCTTGCTCGAAGTCTTCACCGTCGACGGCCGGTTGCAGGACTTGCGGCGAGCCGCGATGCCGCACCACCGCGAGCGTCATCACCGGGCCAGTTCACCACAAGAGCCCCTGTTTCAGGATTATCGAAGCCTCTCCATGATTCCTGAAGGTTCGTCATGTTCTTCACCCCCGTCAGGCGAACTCCCTGACCAGGAGCCGAGCATGACCTGCGGTGGACGTGGCTCCCGAACTCATGACGTTTCCGACGCGAGGGGCGTAATGACCGTCCAGCAGGAGCGCGGGCGCCGCCGCATCCGGTTCGATGACCGTGGTGGGATCACGGTGTTCGTCGCGGTGTGCGTGGTCGTGCTGCTCGGCATCGTCGGTGTGGCCGTCGACGGCGGCGGCAAGATGCGCGCCACCGAACGCGCCGACTTCATCGCCGGGGAGGCCGCCCGGGCGGGCGGGCAGGCCATCGACCCTGCCCAAGCCATCACCGGCGAGGCGATCGTCGTCGATCCGCAGGACGCACAGGCCGCAGCCCAGGAATACCTGCGCTCTGTCAACGCTGCGGGCACGGTGACCGTGTCCGCCGACGGCAAAACGATCACTGTGACCGTCAACGGCTCGTACGACACGAAGTTCCTGCCCGTGGTCGGGATCGGCTCGATGCCGGTGACCGGCCACGCCAAGGCCACCCTCCTGCACGGCATCACCGCTCCCGAAGGACCATGATGCGCACCGCTTCCTCCCCCGCCGCTCGAGTCCGCACCCTGGCCCGGGTGATCAAGGCCGTGTGCAGCCTGCTTGTCCTGGCCGGCGCGGTCGCCGGGCTGCCGCTCGTGCTGGCCTGGGCCACTCCGGTGGTCTGGGAGGCCGGCCGCGACGACCTGGCCCATCTGCTGGACCGGCAGGACACCGGCGCAGCCTTCCTGATGCTGCTGATCGCGGTGGGGTGGATCGGCTGGGGGCAGTTCACGTTCTGCGCGGTCCGGGAGCTGATCGCGCAGTTGCGCGGCCGGACGTGGCACGCACCGCGGGGGCTGGGCTCCTCGCAGCGGGCCGCGGCCGCGCTGATCGGGAGCATCCTGGTCCTCCTGCCGACGAGTTCGGCCCTGGCCTCCTCCCCCGCCCAGGCGGCACCAGCCGCGAGCGCCGCCCCCGTGCCCGGGCAGGCCCAAGCCCGGCAGACGACCGAGGTCGAAACCGGCTCGGAATCTGCCGCGCACACGCCGGCCTCCCGCACGACGTACACGGTGCGCGAGACGCGGCCGGCGGAGAGCCTGTGGGGCATCGCCGAGCGGGAGTTGGGCAACGGCGAGCGGTGGCGGGAGATCGCCGACCTCAACGAAGGCCGCCCCATGGTCGACGGCCAGGTCTTCCACGCCAACGGCTTTCTGCAGCCCGGCTGGCAGCTTCAGATGCCCTCAACCGCCACAGCCGCGGGAGGAGTTCGTACGCAGCTGGATAACAGCGCCCCGGCTGCCGACGCGAGCGGGCACGCCGTCACGGTCCACGCGGGCGACTACCTGTCGAAGATCGCGGAGGAGGAGCTCGGCGACGGCGGCGAGTGGCCGAAGCTGTTCGAGGCCAGCCGGGGCAAGCCGCAGCCGCACGGCCTGCCCGCCATCTCCGACCCGGACGTCATCTACGCGGGGCAGCAGGTCATTGTGCCCGGAGCCCAGCCCGACCAGCCGGGCCAGGACCGTGACCAGGGTGATGAGCCGGGCAGCCAGGAGTCCACTCCCCCGGCCGCTCAGAAGCCCGACGGCACACAGCAGCCGGGCGCGGGCACGGATGAGGCACCCGCGCCGAGCCAGAGCACCGCGCCTGCACCGCAGCCGTCGGCCCCCGACACGCCGGCCAGTCGCCCCGCCCAGCAACCCGGGCAGGAACAGGTCTCCCCGTCCGCTCCGATCGCCGCGACACCCGACCCCAGTGCCGCATCATCTGCCCCCGCACGGTCGGCGCCGACTGAACCGTCCGGCACCGCGGCCTCCTCCCCCGCCACCACGGCGTCCGAGACCCCAGCATCAGCTCCGGCCAGCAGCCAACTGAACCTGCGCACCGTGCTCGGCGCCGGCGCACTGCTGGCCGCCGCGATCACCGGTGCCCTCGCCCTACGTCGGACACTGCAGCGCCGCCGCCGCAAGCCCGGCGAAACGATCGCCATCGCGCCGGAAACATCCACAGCAGAAGCCCAGTTGGCGGCAGCCGCCGAGCCGGACGGCACAACCCGCCTGGACGTAGCCCTGCGGACCCTGGCCCACCACGCGGCCCAGCAGGAGGACACCACGCTCCTGCCGCCGCTGCGGGCAGCCCGGATCGGGGCCCGCACGGTGGAGGTACTGCCCGACGACCTCTCCCACGAGCCGCATCCGCCCTTCGTCTCCGGGCAGGGTGGATGGTGGGTCCTGCCCGCCGATGCCCTGCTCCTGGACGAAGAGACCGCCCGCGAGGTGCCCGCGCCGTATCCCGGGCTGGTCACGATCGGCCGCACCGCGGCGGATGACCTCCTGCTGCTCAACCTCGCGCAACGTCCTGCACTGCTGCTGGACGGCAACCCGGTCCACATCACCGAGGTGTGCACCTCGCTCGCCCTGGAGCTCGGGATGAGCCCGTGGGCGAGCGACGTCGAAGTCGTCACCGTGGGGTTCGGCGAGGACCTGCCGCAGTTGCTGCCCACCGCGCGGATCGCCCACATGCGGCAGGCCGCGCACGCGCTGCGCGATCTGAGCGAACGGCTGCTGGAAGCGCACCAGATGCCCGAAACCCAGCATCAGCCGTATCTGCTGCTGTGCGCGTCCTCTCTGGACGCGGACACGGCCTGGCAGTTCGCCGACGTCATCGACAAGGCGGGCACGGTCCCCGTCACGCTGATCGCCCCGGCGAGCACGGCAGCCGCGCACTTCCCCGAGGCGGAGATCCTCAACGCCTCCCTCAGCGATCCGCAAAGCCTCGACTACGCCGGCACTCACATCACGGTGCAGCGCCTGGAGCACGCCGCCTACCTGCAGATCACCACGGCCCTGAGGGTGTCCGGACAGCCGTCCCACCCGGCCGAGGGCCCCTGGCAGGACGTCCCGGACGAGCCCGACAGCATGCAACAGCCCGAGCAGACCGTCCCGGAGGAGTCCACCGCACCCGCCACCGCCGCTGCCACCAGCCGCCCGACGGCGTCGGCGGACCCGAGCGGCGAGGTCTTCCCGGCCTTGCTCGCCGCCACCACCGATCCGTCTGGGCTCCGCCTCCTGCCCTCCGCCGCGTCGTCGACCAAGCCTGCCGACGAACCCGACGCAGGCGTCGAAGCAACAGCGCCTGCGGCCCCCGCGCCACCGGCGGCCGCGGAAGCCGCCGAGGCGGACGGCCAGGAGGACTCCGCCGAAGAACTCACGGCGGCGGAGGCAGACGAGTGCGAAGCGCACGACCTGCACGCCCCGGAGATCCGCGTGCTGGGTCCCGTCGAGGTGACGGGCGTGGACAGCACCGGCCACGGCCCGCGGATGGCGCAGCTCGCCGCGTTGTTGTTCTTCCGACCCGGGCGAAGCGCCGACGTGCTGTGCGCCGACATGGACCCGCTCAGCCCCTGGACGGCGAGCACCCTCAACGCCCGGCTACAGGGCCTGCGTCGCTCCCTGGGCAACGACCCGAGCGGCAGCCCCTACGTACCGCGCCGCAAAACCGGCGAGGACCCCTACCGGCTCGCCCCCGGCGTGCGCTGCGACTGGATCCGCTTCCTGCAACTCGTCGAAAGGGCCCTGCCGATGGGGCAGTCAGGCCTCACCGACCTGGAGAGGGCGCTGACTCTGGTGCGCGGCACACCGTTCGGCGGCAAACCCCTACCCTGGGCCGAGCCCTACCAGCAGGAAATGATCACGCGGATCATCGACGTCGCGCACACCGTGGCCACCTACCGCACCCCCGCCGGCCCGCACCATGACCTCAGCGCGGCCCGCCGCGCCGTCGCGACCGGTCTCGACGTCGACGACACCGCGGAACTGCTGTATCGGGACTGGCTCCGGATCGAGCATGCTGCCGGGAACCGGCAGGGGCTGCACACCGCCATCACCCGCGTCCAACAGGTCAACCAGGCACTGGACTGCTCACTCGACACGGAGACCGAGGACCTCATTCGCACCCTCCTCACCCGGACCTCTCCTGCACGAGCCCAGGGCAGATGAATGACGAACAGGGAACGATCCGCTGCCCGCACGCAGCCGGAAAGAGACGACCACGACGTACAGCACGTAGTGGGAAGAGGAGTACGGGTGGCCGCGCCGGTGCAGCTGACACGGATGCACCGGGTTCTGATCGGCGTGGTCGTCTTCGGTGCCGTCATCATCGCCGGCATCGGCTTCGCGGGTTCGTATGCCGCAGTCCGCGAACTGGCCCTCAACAAGGGCTTCGGGAACTTCAGTTACGTCTTCCCGATCGGCATCGACGCGGGCATCTGCGTCCTCCTCGCCCTGGATCTGCTCCTCACCTGGATACGGATACCCTTCCCGCTCCTGCGCCAGACGGCGTGGGTGCTGACGGTGGCGACGATCGCCTTCAACGGCGCGGCGGCCTGGCCGGACCCGCTGGGTGTGGGCATGCACGCGGTGATCCCGATCCTGTTCGTGGTCTCGGTCGAGGCCGCCCGCCACGCGATCGGCCGCATAGCGGACATCACGGCGGACAAGCACATGGAGGGGGTCCGCATGACGCGCTGGCTCCTCTCCCCCGTGCCCACGTTCCTCCTCTGGCGCCGGATGAAGCTCTGGGAGCTGCGCTCCTACGACCAGGTCATCAAGCTCGAACAGGAACGCCTCGTCTACCAGGCCCGCCTCCGCTCCCGCTTCGGCCGCACCTGGCGCCGCAAGGCCCCGGTCGAGTCCCTGATGCCCCTACGCCTGGCCAAGTACGGCGTCCCCCTCGCGGACACGGCCCCGGCGGGCTTGGCGGCGGCAGGCATAGCACCGACTTTCCGGCCCCCGGCCGAGCGGGCCGGCGCCCCCACCCCGCCAGAACACGCCTCCCTCGAGACACCAGCAGCCCCTGACCAGCAAATGACCAAGCCGGACGGAGCAAGGCCGCGACACGTCCCCGCCTCCGCACCCAAACGGTCACCTGCCCCTCAAGGGTCGGCTGAGGACGCCGTCGACCGGCTCGCCGAGTCCTACCAGACGTTCATTGCGCAATTCCACGTCGAGCCGACCGCCGCGCAGTGGGCCCTCTGGCTCCGCGACGCGTACGGCATCTCCACCGCAGCCGGTGCCCCGCTCTCCGAGGAACAAGTCCAGCCGCTGCTCCGGGTACTCCCAAGGCGCGCTGTTCCTCACACCGAAGAGATCGGCGTATCTGAAGAACCACAGGCAGACTTCGTCATGCGCTTCAAGGAGCGCGAGTTCGCCGGCATCGACTCACCCGCCGATGAGGCTGCCGCCGATCCCGGCGGACAGGCCGCCGACGAACTCCCGCAGGAGGAGCATCCCGAGGCGGCACCCGCCGGCATGGGCGCGCAAGCCGCCACGGAGCGGCGCGGCCCGCTGGTGAACACCCCCATCGATGCTCCGCTGCCAGGCCGTGATGACGCAGCCACGAAACGAGCTGCCCTCACCACCGTCGACCGCTACTACCTCGCATGGATGGAGTGCCAGGCCGGGCAGGGCGAGGAGCCCACGGCCGAGCAGCTGTCCGCCGCGCTCGCCGCGAAGGGCATGTACGGCCGCGGCCGAAAACCGGTCAGCCCCGCCAACCTGCGCCGCTACCTCCTGTCCTTCCGCCTCTACAACGTCTGGGCCCAGCACCGGGTGCACGGCCGCCAGCCCTCGCTCAACGCCATCGCCCAGGAATGCGCAGCCTGCGGGATCACCGGTCAGTACAACAAGCCCATCACCACCGATCACCTCACCCACGAAGCAGACGACTTCGAACGACGCTGGCAAGCCCTCACCCACCACCGCACCAGCACGCACCGGTAGGTCCGCGACCGCACGCCGCCTGCGCATCGGCTGCATCAACGGTGTTGAGTAGGCCGAAGCTGTCAGCCGTGACTACAGCCAGGACGCCTGTTCGCCAACTCATTGCTCTTGAGCTAACCGTGCCCGGGACGTGTATCGGGCGTGTCAGTAACGGCCAGGGATCAGCGAGTAGAACGCTTCGATGTTGGACGCGGCCGAGCCGGTCCGACCGACGAAGCTGTCGCGCGGATTGAGCCTGAGCGTGCTTTGGTCGGCCCTGCGGATCGTCAAGTAGGCGTTACCGGTGTTCATACCGTTCGTCAGCCACACCTCGTAGCTGTCCTTCAGCGCGACCTGGTCCAGCGGATCGGCCCACAACAGACCCTTGTCCGTGATCGACCAATAGCCGCTCTTGATCAGGATGAGTCGATGGTTGGTCACACCGACCACCCGCCGGCCGAAGCCGCCCCCGGTGTAGGCGGAGAGCACGGCGCGTATCTCTTCACCGGGTTCGGCATAACGGGCCGCGATGCGGTGTTCGTCAGATGCCATAGTCGGGCTCCAGGTGACGGATAGGGCTGACGGAGAGCCTACGATGGCCGACTTCAACCGGCTGCTGACCTGGCGCGGAGGTTCGAAAACAGCCTTTCAGCTTGAGTTTTGACCCCGCCTTTGACAGTGGGAGAGGCCCGAAGCCGACACACGCGTCAAGCGGGCGAGGTAGACGTCCAGAGGCTGGACACGTCCTGGGAGGACATCCCGAAGGTTCCACCAGCGGATGTCCGCGATCTCCTCGTTGGCCAGAAAACCCCGGACAGTGGCAGTGCGGCCGGCGAACAAAGCCGCATACTCTGCCCGCTGATCGGGCGCCAGTACGAAGCCTGCGTAGCCGATGAACCTCAACGGCCCGTCTGGTTCCTGGGCGCTCTCCTCCAGCAGCTCTCGTGCGGCGGCCTGACGAGGGGATTCGCCTTCCTCTACACGCCCGCCCGGTAGTTCCCAGCTCTGGCGCCATCGGTCGAAAACCATAAGGACACGCTCGGCATGCCAAATGGCGACCATCGCTGTCGGCAGCGGCGCTTCACACGGTGGCGCTCCTTCGGCGCCGCGTGTGAACGAAACCAAGGCGTTGCCGCGATCGTCGGCTACGAGGGGTGGGGCTTTGGAGTGAGGCATCTCGCTATGATTCCCAGTCCATCGCCGGGAAGTCCGACTCGATCACGATGGGCAAACGCGGCGGGGCGGTGACGGAGTTTCGGAACACCGCTCCTACGGGAGGTCTCACCGCCCGTGCGCGGAGACTCCCGTGCCGGGTTGATCGAGCCTACGAGCAGACCCGTGACCTGCCGCCACCCGCCCCACACCAGTCTTCGCGTGCCCGGCAGAGGTTAACACTCAAGCTCAGCTTGCTTTTTAACGTCCGTTCAAGGCGCCGCCTGGGTTGATGCGTTCGGAAGTCACGCATGGTGACAGGGGTTGGCGCGATGCCTCGGCGTGGGCCTATCAGGCTTTGAGGCCAAGGTGGAGGGCCGGCTTGATGCGTAACCTATGGGTTACGCTTCAAGGGTGGATGAGCTGACCGAGGTGGCCGATGCCATCGCTGATCCGGTGCGCCGGGAGATTCTGGTCATGTTGCGCCACACCCCGCTGACGGCGGGCGAGATCGCTGCACCGTTCACCATCAGCCGGCCTGCGGTGAGTCGTCATCTGCGCGTGCTGCGCGAAAGCGGCCTGGTCCGGGACGAGCAGGTCGGACGCCACCGGCGCTACTCGCTCGTCCAGTCCCGGCTGGGCCACCTCGCCAGATGGCTCGCCCAGTTCGACGCTCAGCGGTCCGACTGGTCGCAGCGCTTGGCAGCGCTGGAGACCGAGGTCCACCGCACCCGGCGGGACCGGAGCCGGGCGGAGTCCACAAGCACTCCGCGCATCACGCACCACTCCCAGGAGGACACGGCATGACCCTTGAGCCCATCGGACGGCTCGTCCCTACGCCGACGGGATACGACCTGATCCTCACCCGCACCTACCGCGCCCGCGCCGACGACGTCTGGGCGAGTGTCACAGAGTCGGAGCGCACCGCCCGCTGGTTCGGCCCGTGGCGCGGCCAGCCGGCGCCCGGCCGCACCGTCGAGGTGCAGATGGTGTTCGAGGAGTCGGCGCCTTGGTGCCCGATGCGGATCGAAGCCTGCGAACCACCGCACCGGCTCGCCGTCTCGATGGAGGACGAGGCCGGCTCCTGGTCGATGGAGCTGCTACTTGCCGAGACCGGCGGCACCACTGAGCTCCGCCTGGTCCATCACCTTGCCTCCACCGAGCACCTCGGCGAGACCGGCCCGGGTTGGGAGTACTACCTGGACATGCTCACCGCAGCGCGCACAGGCGAGCCCCGGCCCGACTTCGAGGACTACTACCCCGCGCAGAAGGCATACTTCGAGTCCCTGGCCTGAGGCGTTGTCGGCCCCGGACTCCCGGCCAGGCCAACTGGCCCGACGGGACGATGAGTCTCGAACGCCGTCCGCACGTGATTTCTCGGAGTGGGATTCGCCGGATGTGAACACGGCCTTCGTCCGATTCTGTGCTCCGGCCAAAGGCACACATGACCAGTTCGAAGGCTGTTGGGGAATGACTCTCCCGCAGAGGCGGCAGTCCACGAGGCGCCCTGCTGAGGGGCCCAGCCCAGCGGTGTCACCCCGCCCGGCCCCGCGCCCCGTACATTAGCCGCCGCAGTACCGCCTCCACCGGCCCCCGGCGCCCCGCCCGCTCCAGGGCGTACGCCCCCGCCACAGTGGTCAGCCAGACGCCTACCGCGAAGAGCGCCATGGTCGCGCTGGTCAGGTGTTCGCCCAGCCCGAGGCCCCAGGCGGCCAGCACCGGGGCGAAGAGCAGCGAGTGCGCGAGGTAGCAGGACAGGGACCGCTTGCCGACCGCCGAGACCGCCGCCGCAGCTGCTGAACCCCGTCGGATCCTCCTGCTCGTCCACCAGTGCGCGAACAGGGCGACGGCGGCGACGTAGCCGAGTCCGGCGGCGTTGCCCGTGAGTTCCCGGAGCAGGTAGAGCGCTCCCGTTTCGCTCTGCGCGTCGTCCGGTACGTCGAGGGCCCCGACGTGGGCGAGCGCGGCGGGCAGTGCGCCGAGCCACCCGACCGTGATGCCGATGACGGCTGTGCGGCGCAGCAGGGTCCGATGGAGCCCGGGTTCCTCCAGGACACGGCGGCGTGCCGCCCAGAAACCGAGCAGGAAGATGACGTAGCCGCCGCCGACGAGCGTGAGCAGGCCTCCGGAGGTGACATACAGGCCGGTGGACACGCGGGTGCCGGCCGCGTCGAGCCAGCTCTTCTCCTCCGCGGCGTACGCCACGTAGCCCGCATCCGCGTCGGCGGCGTCCCCGAGGGACCCCAACTCTCCCTGGAACAGAGCCGATACGACCGGCTGCAGCGACACGAGGACCAGGTGGGCGGCACCGATCCAGATCCACCACTTCAGTGCGCGTTCGCTTCGACGCAGGAAGACGAGGCCCAGGACGAGGCTCAGCACTCCGTAGTAGCCGACGATGTCGCCCGCCATCAGCAGCGCGGAGTGCGTCAGGCCGATGACGATCAGCCAGAGACTGCGCCTGCGCAGGATCCGGACCGTGTCCCGCCCGGAGGTGCCTGCGGTCGTCTGCCGCAGATAGAGCTGCATCATCCCGTAGCCGAAGAGGAACGCGAAGAGCGGATAGATCCGCAGGTCCAGCACGGTGATCATGGTGAACTGCACCGCGTGGTCGAGCCACGAGCCGTCCACGGGCTGCCATCCCGAAGGTCCGCCCCGCGCCGCCCAGAGATGGAACGCCGTGTTGGAAAGGACGATGAGCAACAACATGAATCCGCGCGCGAGGTCGGGTGCGAGCGCCCGCTCCTCGGCCCGTACGCCCCCGCGCCGCACCGGCTTCTCTTTGCTCGCGATTGTCATGGACCCACGCTAAGAAGGCCCTGACACGCCCCGATATCGGTCGGTGGTCGCGCGGCGCCCGACCAAGGGATGATGCAGGGGCGGGGGCCGCGACCAAAGTTGCAACAACGGCCGGGGCCAATCCTGTGTTTCAGCTACTTGCCGACGCGGGAGACGTCCCGCGATCTGGCCGTAGCTGGTCGACGAGCGGCGTAAACACCCACCCGGTCCCGAACGGCTCCTCCGGCAGCGGCAACAGCAGCGGTCGCTCGACCTCGAAATACTCGTCGATCGTCCCCGCCTGGGCCCGGTTCCGCACCTACGGTTTGGTCAGACCGGCAGGCACCAAGCGGGTCCGTCGGGCTCCCCAAGCCAGACACGTTGCGTGCCGTCGGCCCCCACGGTCATGCCGAACTCGGACTGTGGAGGTGCTTCGGCAGCCTGCCAGATGGTGAGGGCGTCCTCCACGGCGTCCCACAGGTGCAGGGGGCCGTGCTGGTGCACCTGCCACCCGTTTCCGGCGGGTTCGGTCCATGCCTGTGAACCGGTGGCGGCGTCTACGAGGATCACGCCGTCGCCGGTGGTCATGAGTTCGGCGGAGGGCGCGGCGAGTTGGGCGAGGAACTGTCCGGTCCAGTCGTCGAGAAGGCCGGGGTCCAGGCGGGCGGGGCGGGTGTTGCCTGGGTGCTGGTAGTAGGTGGGGCGGGGCGGGCGTTCGTGGGGGCGGGCGAGCATGTAGCCGATCTGGTCCCCGGCGAAGTGGCCGGTGGCGGTGCCGTCGTCGTGGACGGTGAGGCGGATGAGGCCGGAGGCGAGCATCCACCCGCTGATGGTGGTGGTGATGGTCCCGCCGTCGCGTACCTGGTACAACCAGGCGGGAGGGATGTGCCGGACGGCGCAGGTCGCAACGATTGCGTCGTAGTCAGCGGCGTCCTTGTGCCCGGTCAGTCCGTCGCCGGTGATGAGCGTCGGAAAGTATCCGGCGGCGTGGATGTGGTCGGCTGCGGCGGCGGCAAGGTGCGGGTCGTATTCGATGGAGTACACGTTCTTGTCGCCGAGGCGGTGACAGAGGATGGCGGTGGAGTAGCCGGTGCCGGTGCCGATCTCCAGCACCTTGTCATCCTCGCGGATGCGCGCGAGGTCGAGCATGCGCACGATCAGTGAGGGCAGGGTGCTGGACGAGGTGGGGCGGCCGGCCAGCGGTCCGGGGGCGTCCGCGGCGGCGGTGCCGTCGATCTGGGTGACCCACGTGATGTCTTGGTAGACGAGGCGAAGCCATGCGTCGTCGCCGGTCGTATGGCGGTGTACGGGCTCCCACTGGGTGCCGGACGGGCGGAACACCGTGTCGTCGAGGAAGAGTTCGCGTGGGACCGCTTCGAGAGCATCACGCCATGCGGAGTCTTCGACAGGGATGGCTGCGGCGAGGGTGCGGCGGAGCTGGACCGGGTCGGCGGTCATGCGTGGCCTCCGTGCTGAAGCTGATCGGCGAGGGCGGCGGTGATCGGGGCCGTGATGTGGTCGGGGAACCACGCCCATTGGCCGTTGGGGTTGCACTCGTACCAGTGCCACCGGCCATGGGCGTCGAGGCCGAAGTCGAATGCGCCGAAGACCAGGCCGAAGGCGTCGAGGTAAGCGCGTACCCCTTTGGCGATCTCGGGCGGGACGGTGAGGGGGATGTAGGTGAGCTGGTCGTAGTGGCGTCGCCAGTCGACACCGGGCGAGCCATTGATCCGGACGGCGAACAGGTACTCGCCGACGACGGTGAGGCGGATGTCGGCGGTCTTGGCCACACGTTGCTGGAACAGGTGCACGGTGTGCCGTATCCGGTCGTCGATCTGGACGGGGGCGACGTCGTCGATCCACACCGTCAGCGCCCGGCCGTCACCGTCGGCGTAGTCGGTTTCCCGCAGCGCCTTGTAGAGGACCGGCCCGTGCTCGGCCGCGAACGCGCGGGCCTGGTCGGGGTCGTTGGTGATCAGGGTGGGAGGCACGGTCAGCCCGCAGCGGGCAGCCGTCGCCAACTGCGCCGGCTTGTACTCCGCATCCCGGTTGCGCCAGGGGTGATTCAGGTAGTGGGCGCCGGGGAGGGCGGCGAGGATGCCGCCGAGCCCAAAGCGGGCCTCCTGCACGGCCCAGCGGGCGGTCTGCTCGCTCATGGCGAGGTCGGCGGTGTAGGGGGTGGGCCGCCGCCAGTACACCGAGCGCACGCTGTCCAGGTCGAGACTGCGCGTCTCAGTGGTCAGGGTGCCGCCGGGCCCGTTGCTGTCGAACACCGCTGCCGCGGTGACCGTCGTGGGGAAGTCTCCGGGGTCCAGGCGTACCACGGGCACGCTGCGCCGGTTGAGTTCGGTGATCACCTCGTCGGCTGTTGCGTCGTCCAGGCGCGTGACGACGAGGACGGGCGGCCCACCCGCGGCCATCAGTCGGAGTCTCCCTGCTGGTCGCTGCCCTGGTCCGAGTTGCCGTCCATGCTGGTCTTCGTCGTTGTCTCCTTCGACGTCTGCGACCGCTTGTGCTTGTCCAGCGTCGGCACCAGAGTGCCGTCGGGGTCCACCCACGCGGCGGTCTGCGTCTGGGGGTCGATGACCGCGCGGGCCGCGGGCAGGACTTCAGCGGGAGGGAACGGCTTCATACGGCTGACGCCCCAGGGTGTGACCTGATCGTCCGGCGCTATGGCCTGCATGGGTCTCCTCGTCTCGGTCGCTCCTACGGTGGCACTCGCCGCCTGGTGCTGTCAGGCCGGCTAAAGGGGCCCGCCCCTGGCCGCGCGGCCGTCTTGCCGGGAAGTCCGCGCGTCTGGACGCCAGGGGCGAGGGCTCGGGGGTGCTCAGTGGCTGGCCGCGTCGATGAACACGGCGGTCAGGGCTTGGCGGTCCGGTACTCGGCCCAGGCCTGTGCCGCGTGCTGCATCGGCCTGGCCCAGTCGTCTGTGCTCTCGCCGGCGATCGAGTCCCACAGCCGGTGCTGGACGCGGGCGAGCGCGTCAAGGCCGGCGGGCGGGGCGTCCTGCCATGCCGGGTGCGCGGCGGCCTCGCTCTCGGCCTGGCCGGGAGTGTGGCCCTGGGCGATGAGCCACAGCAGCCACAAGGCGGGGTCGATCCAGGCCGCGCCGGTCGACGCCCACCCCCAGTCGACAAACAGGGCTCCGCGGTCCGTCATGAGGACGTTGTGCGGGTTCCACTCGGTGTGGAGCAGGCTGTTTCCGGTGAACCAGGACAGGTCTGCGGGGTCGTCGACGTAGGTCCTGAGCCGGTGCGGCATGGTCTTCAGTTCGACGTCCGGGGCGGGTACGTCGGCCAGCCTCCCCATGCTGGCCATGACCGCCGGCAGGTCGGGCGAGCCGGGCGTGAAGTCGGCGTGTCCGCCCGCGATGTGTTCGAAGCCGAGGAGACTCCACCCGTCCTCTTCCACATGCCAGTGGAGCTCAGGCGCGATGTCCCTCACGTACGGGCCGACATCCGCTTCCCGCTTCTGTGTCCAGACCCACGGGTGATCGAGCGGCAGACCCTTGACGAACAGCGTGCGATCCGCCGTGCGCACGCGAGCGGCGATGGCGCTGTTGCGACCCGCGGTCACGGTCTCGACGCCGGCAATGGGACCACTGGCCTTTTCGATCAGCCGCAGCACGGCGTCCAGCAGCTCGGTCAGACGCGGGATGGGCATCAAGCCTCCAAGAGGTGCCGGCCGGGGCCGTGCGTGCGGCACGGCCCCGGCACAGTGGGTCAGTTGTACGGGTTGTCGTCGCCGCAGCCTGGGACGGTGCCTGCGGTCAGCGCATCGACGTCCTCGACGAGAACGATCGCGTCGGGGTCTTCGACGACGGGCTCCGGCCTGCGTGTGAGTTCGATCATGACGGCGGTCATCTCTACCTCGTTCCGTGTTGGCAGTAGTGCTTCCGTGGTGCCTTCGCCTCCTGGAAGACCTTCGCCATCGGCCGGCACACCCGGCACGTGCCGGACAGCGTGCAGCCGCTGCATCCTCCGGTGCGAAGCATCAGGGACTGACGGCCGCCGTCGCCGCCTCCATCTGCGTCAACTTCTTCAACCACCACTGGCTCCCCGACGCCCGCTGGCCGCTGGCCGCCCTGCTCCTGGCCGTCACCGCCGGCACCTCGGTGCGCTACACGGTGCTCGGCGTACGCCGCCGCATGCCGCTCGCGCTGTCGTTCGTCCTGATCGGCTTCTTCCTCTGGATCGCGGAGAACCTCGCCACCTACCTGGGCGCCTGGCGTTACCCGTACCAACTCGGCGGCTGGCAGCCGGTGGGAGTGGAGAAGTTCGGTGCCTGGGCCCTGCTGATCAGTGTCACCTTCGTCCTGGCGGCCGTCGCCCGAACGCACCACATCGCCGATCACGACCGCATACGCTGACGAGCCCGTCCGGCTCGCTCGCAGCCGTCTGCCGGAAGGACGGTCGCTCGGCTGGGCCGAGCGGGGCCGTCGGGCGGGGTACCCGTCGTGCCGCTGCTCAGAACGACGACCGAATCGGATCGGACATCAGCTCCCTTCATCGCTTCACTGCCCTCTCTTGCTCAGTAAGCGGGGTTGCAGGCCTCGGTGTTCGCCAAGTCGCAGTCGCCAGCGTCGTCGTGCGTGCAAGCGCCCGCGCACGGCGGGATGCTGGCCTCTGCGGGAGGCGAATCCTGCACAACGCCGTCTTCCAGGTAGACGGTCTCGTCGATGGCAAGTGCCTGCAAAGCGAAAAGGACCCGCGGCCTTGCCAGAGTGGGCAAACGGTTAATGACGAGATCCGTGGGCAACACGCGCAGCTCTCCGCGCGGATCCCGATAGGTGAGCGCGGCAACGTCACTGCGAGACATAGAAGCGGTCGCGAGGACGTGCGTGATGACCTTCCGCCTACGCATCTGCTTCTGGTCCAGCACGACGTGCCGCAGAACAGGGATTCCGTGCCGGGCACCGCGCAGAACGTGCTGGGCTGCCTGCCACGGACGCTCTCCCGTGTGCACGGTGTCGACGGGTAACACGATGCTGCCCAGGGTCTCGGCCACCAGCAGGCAATCGACCCCGATCGGTACGAGGAGCTGTACGCCGATCAACGGCGGCCGCCAGTTCTCGTATGCGGCGCGACGGCATAGCGCAGGTATCGCAGCTGTGGCCGGCATCAGGCCGGGCCGTCCTGGACGGCGGCCACGATCTCGTCGAGATGGCGCGGCTGACTGGTGCTGGGGATGGGTGCGATGTGGGTGCCCTGTTCGAGGAGCCAGTGCAGCGGGGCGGCTGGTCCGTTCACGCGAGCCAAGTTGCCGGCGTCGAGCGGCCGGTAGGCGACGTACGGGATGCCGAGCTCGGCGCACAGCTCTACGGCGTCGTCGAAGCGGTCGGTGGTGTTGAAGACGTTCTGCACCGCGGCGACGGTCAGGTCCTTGCCCACCCGGCGGATCTGCTCGGGGGTGACCTTCGACAGGCCGATGTGCCCGATCTTTCCCTCGTCCTGCAGGGCTTGCAGGACGGCTATCTGGTCGTCGAGCGCCACCTGGGGGTCGATGCGGTGCAGGTAGCACAGCTCCAGCCGGTCGACCCGCAGGCGGCGCAGGCTGCCTTCGACGCAGGCCCGGAGGTAGAAGGGGTTACCGAGGGGCACCCACTGGCCCGGGGCGGGGCGGACCAGGCCGACCTTCGTGGCGATCAGTACGTGTTCCGGGTACGGGTAGAGCGCGTCCCGGATCAGGTGCTCGACCGTGTGGGGCCCGTAGGCGTCGGCGGTGTCGATGTGGCTGATGCCGTGGGTGTGCACGGCCTGGCGGAGGACGCTGCGCGCGGTGTCGCGGTCGTCGGGATCGTGCCAGGTGCCGGGGCCGGTCAGGCGCATGGTGCCGAACCCGAGCCGGGACACCGTCTTCTGGGCGATGGTGATGGTGCCTGCGGGAGGAGTCATACCAGCGTCTCCTTCAGGCACCGCCGAACGGCGACGTCGAGGGCGTGAGCGTGGCTGTCGGGGTCGCTGGTCACTCGCTGGTGGGGGATGCCGTCGTCGGTCAGGAGGCGGTGCGCGTGCTGGTCGACGAGCTTGCGGTAGCGGGGGTCGTAGTCGTGGCTGGTGTCGACGGGCACTTCCTCGTCGAGCACGGTCGCGAACAGCAGGTCATACTTCGGCAGTTGCGTGGCGGCGAGCGCCAGCAGGCGTTCGCGCTCAAGGCGGGGTGCGGTCTCCCCGCGGTACTCCAGTGCGGCGTGCCAGTAGGCGAGGGCATCGTAGGAGGCGCGGTCGGCGAGGACGATTTCCGCGCCCGCGGCGCGTGCGGCGATTTCGTCGGCGGCGCCCTGCGTGATGATCCACTCGGTGGACTGCGCGGTGTGGTGCTGCATCTTGGGCAGGCCGGCGTCCGCAGCGCGCTTGCCGAGCCGACCGGTGCGGGCCACGGTCAGGCCGTGGCCGCGCAGCTCCATCTCGATGCGCTTGAGGAGTGTCGTCTTGCCGGTGGAATGCGTGCCGAGCACGCCGATCCGGATGGGCTGGGAAGAGGTCACCACAGAGTCGGGTCCTTTTCTGGTTCAGGGGCACCGGGCAGGCCGGGCGGCACAGCCGTGGCGACCAGCTGGTCCCAGGTCTCGTATCGGGAGGCCATGGCGATGAGGAGCTGCGCCGTGGCGAAGGCGTCGAACGTGGCCCTGTGCCGCCCGGGCGCGGGGGCCTGGCTCAGGTCCGGCTCCACGTGCTTGATGAGGGCGTCCAGGCTGTACTTGCTCAGGTTGGGGAAGGTGGCCTTGGCGAGCCGGAGGGTGTCCAGCACGCCGGCGGGCGCCCAGTTCGGCAGGTGTGCGCTCAGCACGCGGTAGTCGGTGTGTGCGTTGTGCGCGCAGATCCACGCCGTGCTCATGAAGGCGTGCACCTGGCCCGAGATTTCTGCCCAGGCCGGCTGGTCGGCCAAGTCGTCGTTGGACAGGCCGTGTACCCGGGTCGCGAAGGAGGTGACGGGGCGGTTGGGGCGGGTCAGCCACGCCTTCGCGGTGGTCTTGTCGGGGCGGCCGTCCCGGATGGGCAGGGCGGCCACTTCGACAAGGTCGGGCGGGGTGGTGCCGTTGCCTTCGACGTCGACGACGAGCAGTTCGGGCCAGCTGCTGAAGATCATGGGGTGTCGGGTCCGTTCTCCGCCTCCCAGCCGATGGGGGCCCGGCCGTGCTGGCGGTAGTGGTGGGGCTTGTCGCGGTCGTGGCACTGGTAGCCGAACCCGTGCTGCAGGAAGTAGCGGGGCGGCTCGTCCAGTCCCTCGACGACGATGGCACGGTCGTTGACCTCAACCTCACCGACCGCCCCCAGGGCTCGCGCCTCACGCTCGACGACCGCCACGTCCGGTTTGACCCACGCCTTTTTGCACCGGGCGATCTGCTCGGGCGGGCAGATGTCACACAGTTCCCGCACCCCGTAGTGGCCGTTGTAGTCGGCCTCTTTGTGCGCGTACGCGACTGCACAGCTCGTCTTGCGGAACAGGGTTCCCCACGGCAGGCCGCCGGGCAGCCGGCTCGCGTCGAAGGCGTCCAGGATGCGCCGTTCCGCCTGCTCCGGCATGATCTTCCGACGGGCCGTGTCCTCGTATGGCACCGGTAGGCCGTGCGCCTCGTAGTAGGCGGCGATCTCTTCCCGGAAGAACAGGCCCGTGAACACTGTGGCGTGTGCGTGCAGGGACAGCTCGCGGGCCTGCTCGATGTGCTCGTCGGAGTCGTTGAGGCCGGGGACGATCGGCCGCCAGTAGTGGACGGTCCGGTACCGCTCGGCGTGCTCGTACAGCATGCGCAGGCTGTCGGCGGCGATGGCCGAGTTCACCGGCTCGATGGCCGGGTCGTCGATGCCGGAGTGCGTGACCAGGATCGTCAGCCGCAGGTTCTTGAAGGAGTTGAGGACGGCGCAGTCTTCGGCGCTCACCCGCCACCGGGTGATGACCAGGACGTGGTTGGTCAGGCCGCGGTTGTCGAGTTGCTGTAGCACAGAGAACAGGTGCGGCTTCACCACGGGCAGCAGCGGGTCTGTGGCCCGATTGAACAGTTGGATCGGCGTCGTGTGCGGCCGGAAGTACGGGTGCTCGATGAGGGCGGCGACGGCGTCCTCATCGCTCATCAGGCGCTTCGGTGTCTTCATGCCGAAGTTGTCGAACAGGTGGCGTACGCAGTAGCCGCACTCCAGTGGGCAGCCGACGATGTGGTTCAGGGACAGGCCGGACTTGCGGTACTCGATAACGTCAGCGAGTTCGGGTTTTAGGGCGCCGATCTGCGCGGGCGTCAGCAGCGGCAGGCGGCGAGTTGCGGCAGGAGCAGTCAAGGCAGTCTCCAGAGGCCGGGGACGGTCAGCGGTTGGCGGGCGCGGGCTGGTGCGGCACGTGGGACGGCGAGGTGAGCAGAACGCGGCGGCCGGCGCCGTACCAGGTGCCGAAGTCGCGGCGGGCGGCGTCCGCGTCGTCCGAGGTGTGTACGAGGTTGTGCACGAGGCGCTGTTCGGCGAGCGCGTCCTTGAGGCTGTCGTCGCCGAGGTCGCCGCGGATCGTGCCCGGTGCTGCCTGGGTGGGGTCGAAGTAGCCGAGGAGGTGGCGAAGTCGGTCGTGCAGGCCCGGCTCGCCGTGGGCGAGCGCGACCGTGACGGGACGGCCCGCATACGTGGCGTCGAGGCAGGCCGGGACGTCGCGGTCGGGGAAGGAGTCGGCGTCGACGAGGAGGTCCCAGTAGTGGACGTGGGCCTGCCAAGCCTGTGCGGTGAGCTCGAGGCGGTCCGACACCATCGCGCCGGCAGCGGCGATCCGGTTGAGGACTTCGTCGACCAAGCCCCGTTCCACGCAGTCCGGCTTGCACAGGATGACGACGGAACGGTGGAAGTCGAGGGCGTGGGCGCCGTGGTGCGTGGTGCGGTACCAGGTGCCGAAGTCGCGGCGGGCGGCCTCCGCGTCGTCGGAGGTGTGCACGAGGTTGCGCACGAGCCGCCTCTCGGCGCGTGCCGCGGCGAGGCTGTCATCGGCGAGGTCGCCGCGGATCGTGCCCAGCGGGGACCGAGTGGGGTCGGTGTGTCCCAGGAGGTGACGCAGACGGCGGTGGACGCCCGGCTCGCCGTGGGCGAGCGCGACCGTGACGGGACGGCCCGCATACGTGGCGTCGAGGCAGGCCGGGATGTCGAGAGCGGGCATCCGTGTGTCGGCGAGCATGTCGCGGTAGGCGACGTGGGCCTGCCACGGCTGCGCGACCATGTCCCTACGGCCGGAGACCGTGACGCCGGTGGCGGCGATCCGGTCCAAGACCTCGTCGACCAGGCCGCGTTCCACACAGTCCGGTTTGCACAGGATGACGGCTCGTCGGCTGAAGTCGACGCCGGGGATCACTTCGCCGCGGTTCATCGCTCGCTTCCCGCCGACTCGGAGCAGGCCGGCCACTTGCGCGCCAGGAGCCATCGCAGGCCCCGCTCCAACGCGTCGAGAACACCGGGGTCGACCTGTGCGGTCCTGTCGTGCTGGAGCTGCCGGTAGGCCTCGAACAGAAGCAGGGGCTGCTGCCAGTACGGATCCAGGTCCGTCGCCTTGATCTCCTCGGCCGTGTACTGGACCGCATTGGTGCGTAGAGCTTCCTCGTGTTCGAGGACCCGCGCCACCGTGGCTGCGGTGGTGTCCGTCGGCATGGCCGGGAAGGGGAAGGTGTGCGGTGCGGAGCGGTTGGCGGCCTCGTTCAGCACCCGCTTGACGCGTTCGGTGTTGCGGTCGCAGACGTGGGCCGAGCCGATGAAGTGGGTGTACGTGCCCACCTCAAGGCCGAGTTGGATGGCGGCGTACTCCTGGATCATCGTGAAGCTGAACACGTCGGAGAGCAGCCCGCAGTCCAGGTCGTTGGCCCGCATGCTGCATACCATGTGCAGGCGTCCACTGCGCGCGAGCAGGTGCAGCCCCGCCAGACACGCCATGTCCGGGTTGTCACTGATGGCCAGTTCATGGGACGAGAAGACGGGGAGGTAGCCGCGTTTGCTGTCGGTCTCCGAGCGCAGCAGTTCGATGACGCGGTCGAAGGGTGCGACGGTGTCCCCCTCGGCCGGGGTGAACAGGGTGTAGCCGTAGGCGGAGCCGCCGAGGTGGATGCCGTCGGGAGAGCTGAAGCGCATGGACGGCGCGTAGTAGCCGATCATCTCCAGGTCCCGGCGCCCGGCCAGGTACCAGAGCGCTTCGGCGAAATGGAAGATCGGATTGGCCTTCCGCTGCGCGAGGTAGGGCAGCCGCTGACGCGGATCGGGCAGGCGGAAGAGGGCGCCGATCACCTCTTGGGCGTCGTTGCCGCGCGCGGTGAGGCGGTGCTCGTGCCGGTCGGTCGCTAACTCCAGAAGTGCCAGGTAGGCACCTTCGACGCTGCGGAAGGTGGGGGCAATGAGCATGAACTCTCCAAGCCGTGAGGATGCCTTTGAGGTGCCGTAACGAGGGGATCCCGTGCGGTCACTTGCGCCGGGGTTGTGCGCCGCCTGGCAGCCGGGCCCGAAGCAACCGGCCGCCAGGCGGGGTCTAGGACGCGAGCGCGATCTCCCGCGTCAGCTCATCGAGGTCGACGAGCCGGAAAGAGCCCAGCCGTCGGGCCAGTTGGGAGGCCAGGAAGGTGGGGAGGTTGCTGTCCCCGTACGGCAGCGGGGCCTCAGGCCGCGCCACCACCTGCACGCCGTCCGCGCCGTAGCCGTACAAGGTGCCGTGCACCCCGTACAGGGGCGCACTCTGCGCCAGGTAGACCACAGGCCGGCCGTCGAGGTACGGGCATAGCCGGGCCGCGGGGACGATGTGCTTGCGGCACAGGGGCGGCTGCGCGGTGATGACCGATGCCTCGTCGGCCCGGTGGTCATCGGGCCCCGCCAGGAAGACGAAGCCCAGCGGCGTTCGCGCGGGCCTCACGCATACCTGGCAGAACAGGCCCTGCATCGTCTCCCGCTGCCGCGCGGGATGCATGAGCCTCCACCGGGGTTTGCCCGTCGGCATGTTGTCTGTGTCCCTGCGGTTCTGCGAGCACCGCGCCCACAGCACACCCCGCACGTCGCGATCGTCAGGTTCCTCATACACGTAGCGCAGTCGAGGCCGGTTGTTGGGCCACTCACGGATGATCCGCAGCGTGTCCGGGGCGCCTTCTTCCCCTTCTCTGAGGGTGACGTAGGGCACCAGGCCCGGCTCAGTCGAGGTACGCACGCGGGGCCTGTTCCCTCTGGTCTTTGTGGTGGCGGTGTCGGGCTTCATGCCGCCTCTTTGAGGCATTGGTTCTCCACTAATCGCTCAAGGAGTTCGTTGACGTTCCAGGCCATGCGGCGGACGTGACCAACGGCCTGCCGGTGGCCCCCGGGCAGTTCCTCGGAACGGACGGTGCGCGCGCTCTCGACGAGGTCGGCGACCTGGTTGTCCTGCTGGTCCACCCTCGATGTGACCGCGAGCTTCGCGAGCCGCATGAGGTGGCCACGGAGCCGAAGCGCGATGCCCTCGACTTCTTCCTCGCTGGGCGTGTAGTCATCGAGTACGACCGCGAGGTCTTCAAGCAGGGACCCGTCTACGTACGGCTGCCACCTCTGGATCTTCTGGAGGACCCAACGGAGCCGGTCCGGGTCAAGCGGCTGATCCGCTGGCCTCACAGAGTGGTCCCAGCGCGTGACGGTGGCCGGGGCCGTCACGGTCCCTCCTTCGTCGGGAGGTTGAGGCGGCACCAAGTGGTCGCGCCGTCATCGCTGGTCCCCCAGTCCCCACCGTTCTCCTGCACCAGGCTCTTGACGAGCGCGAGTCCCCGCCCTGACTCGGCGTTGTCGTCCGCCGCCTGAAGCTCGGTGCAGCCCGGCATGCCGTCGCCGACGGCGATGCGCAGGGATTCGTCCTCGATGGTGATGTTCAGGCTGATCTGCGTAGTTCCGCTGTGCAGGAGCGCGTTCGTGAGCAGCTCCGAGACGATCAGCATCACGTCGCCGTGCATCGCCTCAAGGCCGCAGTGCCTGAGTCGGGTGGCCGCGATCCGCCGCATGATTCCTACGCGGCATGCGTCCTCTGTACGGGGCGGATCGTCGCCATGGCGGGGGGTGACACGGAAGCGCTCGTTCAGCACGTCGCCGCCGCGGTGGGGGGCCGTGCGAAGCGCGCGTACGGCTGTCGTCGTCATCACGTCCTCTGGGGGGAGCGTGGGGCCGGCCGGACAGCGCGTGCAGGGCTCCGTAGGGCGACCGGCGGCGCGCTGCTGGCCCGGGTGATGCTCTCTGGGTGCTGTTCCTGGGCGGTGTGGGTCATCGCTGCCCCTCGGTGGTCGTCCGTGGAGGCGGGCCCATCCCCCACGGGGACAGGGGACGAGCCCGCGACACCGGCCGGGTGCAGCCCGGCGCGATGCGTGTTCAGTTCAACGGGCAGGAGCCGATATGGACAGGAAAAGCAGCGGGGTTGGTGGTCGCAGCAGACCGGAAATTTCCGGTCGCCCGCGTTCATCAGTCATCAGCGCAGGTCTACGGTGAGTTGGTGACCGGAAATTCCCGCCTCAAGATCGCCATGGCCGAACGGGGCTTTCAGCAAGCCGAGTTAGCCAAGGCCGTCAATGCTGAGCTGCTGGCCGCAGGCGAGCGGGACAGCGTAGGGGACCGCACCGTACGGACATGGCTCACCGGAAAAACCACCTGGCCTCACCGTGCCAAGCGCAACGCTCTGGAGGCAGTATTCAGGTGCACCATCGAGGCCCTCGGGTTCTACCCGCCAGGGTCGCCAGCACCGCCGCAGGAGGACCCCGACGTGATCCGCCGACGCTTCCTCACCGGCGCCGGAGGTACCGCCGCCGCCGCCATACCCCTCGTTTCCGCTCGACCATCCAGCGTCGGCACCTCGGACGTAATCCGGCTCCGCAAGGGCATGGACGGCCTGACCGCCCTTGATCAGAAACGGGGCGGACACGCCGGTCTCGAACGTGAAGCTCTCGCCGGCGCGGCCGAAGCCGTCTCTCTTCAAGGCAAGGCTGCAACGCAGCGCATCAGGCAACGGCTGTTCAGCGTCGCCGCCGACTACACGGCTATGGCCGCCTGGTCCTGTATCGATGCCCGCCAGCTCGACCGCGCACAGGCCCACCTGAACGAGGCACTCCGGCTCGCCGGGATGGCACAGGACCCCGTGGCCCAGATGCGGGTGTGGAACTCCACCGCCATCCTCGCCCACCAGCGCGGCGACGCCGGACAGGGCATCGCCGCCGCTCAGGCCGCACAGTCGACCACGATCACCCGCCATGATCCGCTGTTTGGCTCCCTTGCTCACGCCCGAGCCGCCGTTGGCCACGCCGAACGCGGGGACGGGCAAGCGGCTATCCGCTCTCTTGGATACGCCGAGGAGGCCCTAGGCAAGGCGAAGGAGCAGCCGCGGCCGGGCTGGGTGGCGTTCTACGGGCCCGCAGAACTCCACGCCCTGGCCGCGATCGTCCGCGAATACCTCGGACAACCGGCCGATGCCGAGGCCGCTTCGTACCGGGCTCTTGCCGCCCTGCCCAAGGAGTACCGGCGCAACCGGGCGATGGCCACGGTCCACCTCGCCGTCGCCCAGCTCCACCAGGGCGACGCCGAGCAGGCCTGCGCGTCCACCGAGGGCGTCTTCAACATGATGTCCGGCAGCCCGCTACCCGGCCGTCTCCGGGTCCTGCTCGGCGATTTCTACCGTGGCCTTCTCACTCATGCGCCGTCTGGCCAGGTGGCACGGGAGTGGGCCGACCGTTACCGATCCGAATGGAGCGCCCGTTGACCACGGCAGTTCAGCTACGCCACTACGGCCATGCCGACCTTCCCGACATACGGCAAACTCTGCTCGAAGTTCACGCTGACGCCTACGCCGAGAGGCGCCATGAGGAGTTCGTGCAGCGGTTCCCCTGGTTCGTGGACCACTGGGGCGGCCGAGAAGGGTTCGCGTGCGTGGTCGCCTACGAGGGCGGTGAACCCGTCGGGTTCACCTACGGGGCGCCGGGCGAGCCTGGCCGCGAATGGTGGCGTGAGTACCTGGACGCGGAGCCGGCCGATACGTCCACGTTCTCTGTCTCGGAACTCATGCTCAGGCCGAAGTGGCGCAAGCAGGGTCTCGGGGAGCAGCTGCATGCCGCACTGCTCGCCGACCGGCCAGAGGCGCTTGCCGTGCTCACCGTCGACACCAAACGGCCACGCTTGCAGGCACTGTACGAGAGCTGGGGGTACCGGAAGGTTGGTGAGCGGCAGCCGTTCCCGGACTCTCCGCTGTACGCCGTGATGCTCAAGGAACTCAAGCCCGCAGCCTGACACCACGCCACTGCGGCCGCCTTCTCCCCCGGGGAGTGAGGCTCTTCGTAGCGAGGCTAGTTGGGCGTATGGACGGCCCCACGTCCACGGTGTGTTGCGGTCGTTCGTTGTCCAGCGCCCACGGCTCAGCGCTGGTGCCCATGGTGAACGAGCCGCCGGGGAGCAGTACTTCGCGGGGCAGACCGGCCGCGTCCGCAGGCGCGGCCGGCGGCGCGGGCGCGTGCAGGACGGGTGCGCCCTTGCGTAGCTGGAGGGTGGCGAGCTGTCGGTGGAGCTCGACATTGAGTTCAGGCCGACGCCCCTGCCGCACGATCCGCAGCACACCGAGCCGTGGCTCCACATCCGGATCAAGAACCAGCGGCACCGGGTCACCCTCGGGATGTCGGGCCGGTCGAAGGGCTTCATCTGGTTCTTCTCGTTCCTGGCGGCGTTCTGGATGTGAGCACCCGGCCATGGATCGTGGACGACGACTTGTGGGTGCTGATCGAACCGCTGCTGCCGCCCTGGCCCAAGCGGACACCGGGCACGCGGCCGGTGGCAGATCGGCTCTGTCTCCAGGGCATCCTCTAGGTCCTCTCCAACGACATAGCCTGGCAACTCCTGCCACTGGAGCTGGGGTTTGGCTCCGGACAGACCTGCTGGCGGCGCCTGGAGCGGTGGCAGGAGGCAGGCGTCTTCGACCAGCTGCACCGCATCCTGCTCGCCGAGCTGAACGCGGCCGGCCAACTCGACTGGTCACGGGCCTGCGTGGACGGCTCCCACATCCGCGCGAAAAAGGGGGCGCCGACACTGGTCCGTCGCCGGTCGACCGGCGCAAGACGGGCAGCAAACACCACCTGATCTGCGACGGACGCGGCACACCGTTCAAGGTCGTCACCACCGCAGCAAACGTCAACGGTTTCACCCAGACCCTCGCCCTGGTCGACGGCATCCCACCCGTCGCCGGCCGCCCAGGCCGTCCTCGCAGGCGTCCAGAGACCCTGCTGGGAGACAAGGGCTACGACTCCAATCCGAGCGCGAAGAGCTCTACAAGCGGTTCCCTCTGCGTCTCGCGGTGCCCGCCACGCACCCCCTCGCTCGCGGCGCCTACGTCGACGTGGCCGATCTGCGGGGGCAGCGCTGGATCGCCGGGTCCTCATCGGGAGAGGACCAACTGATGGGCGTGTGGCCCGGCCTGGACGAGCGCCCCGAGATCGCCCACACCGCCCGCGACTGGCTGGCCAAACTCCACCTCGTCGCCGCGGGGTGCGGACTGACCACCCTTCCCGCCTCGCTCGTCTCCGCGGTACCTCCCGGCGTGCGGGTCCTCCCCGTCCGCGGCGGCCCGCAAGAACAGCGGCGCCTGCTCCTGGCCCGTGGTGCGGTCAGCTTCTACGGCGCGACGATCAGCGACGGCGGCGCGGTCACCTTCAACGGCGCGACGGTCAGCGGCCGGGTCTCCTTTGAGCGCGCGACGGTAAGCCATTGCGCGGTCTCCTTCGACGGCGCGACGATCAGCGACGGCGGCACGGTCACCTTCAACGACGCGGCGGTCAGCGACGGCCAGATCGTTTGGGGCAGTGTTCCAAGGCCAGCAGGGCTCTAGGTTCGGTCTCTGGCTGACCGAGAGCACGTCGTAGCAGGCCGGTTGTGGTCGGCAGGCCAGTAGCGCGCTGACCTGCCGTGGTCGGCCTCATGGTCGGGGGCCTGGTCGGCTGCGTGCCCGTGACCAGCGGGGGCTGTGGCGTGGTCAGGGGCTGTCGCCGGTCCAGTCGAAGCGACGCTGGTCGCCGGGGCGCGGGTCGTACATCGCGCGCCCGCCCGGTCCGAACTGCCCGAGCTCGGTTGTGAGGGAGACACCGGTGCCGATCTCGTCTGGCGTCCAGCCGGTGACGTCCAGCAGCAGACCATCCAGCGGGCCACCGACCAGTTCGGCGTACGTCCGGCTCGGACGCGGGCCGGGGTGGTCGGGGTCGGTGCCGTACACGCGGCCGCGCAGCAGCTGCTCATCGTCGCCGTTCATGCCGTTAAGAACTCCTAACACAAAGAGCTATCGGGAATGGCTGTCTGTCAGGGAGGCGTGGGGGTGGGGGTGGGGTGTGTGACGGTTCGCGGCCGACCCGACCTGCGACGGTTACTGCGCAGGAGAGCTACACGCATGCTGTTCGGTGTCGTTCTCTGATCCCGTTGAGTAGTTCGGGACGGGGACCGGGGAGGTGGGCGGGTGCCAGGTGAGAATCCAGCCGGCGGTAAGCGCCGCCGCGCCGCCTGCCAGGGCGATTGCGCCGCCTGTTCCGATGCCTGCGGCCACCGAGCCGAAGCAGGCCGGCCCGACGCCCTGAAGCGTCATGCTGCCGGAGCCGAGCAGACCGAAGGCCTGGCCCTGGCCATCCTGCGGCAGGGCGTCCAGGAACGGCCGTTGCAGGCCGAGACCGTAGGCGAATCCGAAGCCGCAGAGCAGCAGCAGACAGGACGAGACGCCCACTCCGGGCTCGGTGGCGAAGCCGACCAGCGGCAGTCCCATCAGCGCAATCAACGGGACTACCAGTCGCTCCCGGGCGGGTGGCCGTAGCAGTCGACCCACCAGCAGGTCACCGACAAGCATGCCGACCGGCAGACAGCCCATCAGCACCGCGTACCAGCCGGGCGCGAAGTGGCGCCCTCCCGCGTAGGCGACGATCAGACCTTCCGCGCCCGCTACGAACGCGGGCGGGAGCCACTGGGCTAGCATCAGTCGTCGCACCGTGCGCCCGCGCAGCAGCAGGCCGGCACCGTGCAGGCTTGCCCGGACGGCCCCGCCATCGCCCCGAGCGCCGCCAGGTGTGCCGCCGAACTGTCCCGGTTGCAGTCGGGGTAGCCGGATACGGATGGCGAGGGCGCAGCCGAGGTAGAGGACGGCGCTGACCGCGAGTGCCCGGTGCGGGCCGAGTGCCGCGACGGTCACACCTCCCAGGGCCAGGCCGAACAATTGCGCGCCGGAGGCAGCGATGTTGTTCAGTGAACGGCCCAGTACATAGGCGTCGCCCTCCAGCGACTGCGCGACCAGCCGACTCGACGCGCCGTGAAACACCGGTGTGGCGAGGGCTACCAGCGCCACGACACCGAGGCTTGCCGCGATCGGCATCCGCACCAGGGCGAGCAGCAGAGCGGCGGCGCACGTCAAGGCGTAGCCGCCGGTGATGAGCGCGCGGGGCGGCAGTCGGTCGGCCAGTGAGCCCAGCAGCAGCGAGCCGAACAGCTGCGGGATGAAGCCGATGCCGAAGGCCAGTGCGCTCAGCAGCGCGGAGCCGGTGGCCGAGAAGACCAGCACCGAGAACGTGGTGATCCGCAGCGCGTCCGCAGTGATCGCGACGGTGCGGGTCGAGAAGAGCAGCCGGAATCGTGGCTCGGCCAGCACCTCCCGGTAGGTGGCACGGTGGTTGCCCTGCGCGGGCTCGGCGGTTGGGGTCATGACGCGCAGCCTCGCCGTGCGCCCACGCCACCCACCAATGATTCGTCGCTCGACGAATCGGAACAGACGGGCCGCGGTAGCCTCGCAGGGTGCTGCGCTTCGAAGTCTCCGTCGAGGACCTGCTGCGCAGCCGCTTCGCGCTGTCGCCCGCGATGGACCTCTGCTTCCTGCTGCGCTCGCTCGCCGGCCAGGACCAGCCGCTGCCGCGAGCCTGGGCCACCCGGCTCCTGCCGGCCTTCGAACGGCTTCGCCGCGAGACCGAACTGAACGCCGCCCTCGCCCTGCACACCACGCAATCCGGACCGAACTTCGTCGCCCCGCCCCCGCGCGGCCTCAACCAGACCTGGGCAGACGACCTGGCCGTGATCCGGGCCACACCGCTGGAAGTGGCCCGCCACGAAATCGCCACCAACGCGACCGGCCCGTCCGCCCGCGAGCCCCGCGTACGCGCAGTGCTGGACTCGACAGATGCCGTCTCCAGGATCGCCGAGGCGATGGACCATGCGTGGCACGAACTGCTCGCCCCGGACTGGCCGCAACTGCGCGCGATCTGTGAGCGCGACGTCGTGCACCGGGTGGGTGTGATCGGCGAACACGGATGGGTCACGACCATCGAGAGCCTGCACCCGAGCATCGCCTGGAAGGCCGCCGGTATCGAGATCGGCCACTTCCCCCAAGTCGGAACAGTCCGCCTCGCCGGCAACGGGCTCCTGCTGATCCCTTCGGTCTTCGTCGCGAATATCGCCGCCAGCCTGGAAGACCCCTGGCCCAGAACCTTGATCTATCGTGCCCGCGGCACCGCCGCCCTGTGGGGCGAACAGGCGACCGTCCCCCAACCGGACGCCCTGACCGCTCTGGTCGGCCGGGCCCGAGCCCGGCTGCTGTTGGCGCTGGACGCCCCGGCCAGTACCAGCCACCTCGCCCGAAGCCTCGCCATGACACCCGGCGCGGTAGGCGACCACCTCGCCATCCTGCGAGGCGCGGGGCTGCTCGCCCGCGCCCGGTCCGGACGGTCCGTGCTCTACCGCCGCACCCCGCTCGGCGAGGCACTGGTCGCCGGTACAGGCTGAGGGCTCAGATCAGCACTGCTTTCTTGAGGCGCCGCCAGCAGATGATTGCGCAGCCGAGGGTGAGGAAAGCCTCGTGGATGTCGTCCCGTATCTCCCAGCGGATCCGCAGGCGGCGAAACCAGTGCAGGTGGGCGAACGCGCGCTCCACGACCCAGCGTTGGGTTCCGAGGCCAGAGCCGTGCTCGGTGCCGCGGCGGGCGATGACCGGCTTCACGCCGAGGTCCCAGACGAGCCGGCGGTACTTGTCGTGGTCGTAACCGCGGTCTCCGAGTACGACGTCCGGGCGGCGGCGCGGTCGACCGCGCTTGCCGCGCACGGGTGGTACCGCTTGAAGCAGCGGGATGAGCTGGGTACGTTGTTGCGGTTGCCGCCGGTCAGGGTGACCGCGAGCGGGATGCCGGTGGCGTCGGTAACCAGGTGGTGCTTGCTGCCGCTTCTGCCCCGGTCAACAGGGCTTCGTCCCGTCTTGGAGCCCCTTTTAGCGCGCGGATGTGGGAGCCGTCGACTGCGGCCCGGGAGAGTCCAGGGCGTCCGCGCTGCGAAGCTTGGCGAGGAGGACCTCGTGCAGCCGGGGCCACACACCGGCCTCGGTCCACTGGGCCAGGCGCCTCCAGCACGTCATCCCCGAACCGAAGCCGAGCTCCTGCGGCAGGTGTTCCCAGGCGATCCCGGTATGCAGCACGAACAGGATGCCCTGGAACACCAGCCGGTCCGGATGCCGCTTCCGCCCGGGATGGCGGGCTCGGCGCTCCACCTTCGGCAGCAGCGGCTCGATCACCGTCCACAGTTCGTCGTCGACTTCCCACCGCTTCGGCCGCGCCACTCCGCACCCCCGGATCAACAGTCCCGGAGTGATCCAACCACCTCGAAGATCATTTCGTTAGGAGTTCTTAGAGCTCGCAACACGATCACGATCCGGGCTTCTTGAGGCGTGTCCACGCACACGCGGGTCGTTGGCGGTGCGTGCCCCGAAGGCGCGATGTCCTTCGGGGCGTGCGGCAGGGGTTCGGGTTCAGGCGTTGTAGCCGCCGTGGGCGTCCAGTACCGCGCCCGTGACGTACGACGCGGCGGGGCTCGCCAGGAAGGCGATCGCTGCGGCGATTTCGTCGGGGTGCCCCATGCGTTGCAGGGACAGCGAGCTGAGCAGGACCTTGAGGGTCTCGGGGTCCGGTGCTTGCATGCCGCCCTCCATCAGTCCGGCCTCCACGACGTTGGCCGTGATGTTCCGGGGCCCGAGGTCGCGTGCGGCGCCCATGGTGTACCTCTCGATCCCGGACTTGGTCGCCGCGTAGTCGGCGAGGCCGGGGGCGCCGACGCGGGAGCCCAGTCCGGAACTCACCGTGATGATGCGGCCGCCCGTGCGCAGCACTCGGGAGGCGGCCCGGATGACGGCGATCACGCCGAGGTAGTTGGTGGCGTGCATCCGGTCCAGTGCGGCGATGTCGGCGTCCGGGTCGTCTACCGTGCCGGCCGCGGGGATCGCCGCGTTGTTGACGAGGATGTCCAGGCCGCCGAAGTGTGCGACCACGTCGTCGATCAGCGCCGGCGCCCGGCTCGTGTCCGCCTGGTCGGACTGGAAGGCGACGGCCTTGGCTCCCTTGCCGTGCACCTCGTCGACGACGGCCTGTGCCTGCTTCTGGGAGCTGACGTAGGTGAAGGCGACGTCGGCGCCCTGCTCGGCCAGCAGTCGTACGGTCGCGGCTCCCAGTCCGCGCGACCCCCCGGTGACCAGGGCGACCTTGCCCGTGAGTGGCTTGTTCATTCTTCTCACCTCGTTGATTGATCCTTCCCGACTGTCGCAACGTTAATTGTTACGACAGACTGTTGCAACCTTCGCTGTTACGACTGAGCTGTCGTAACATGAAGCGTTGCGGCCGAGAGGAGGAGTCCATGAGCGCCAACAGCAGGCTGACCATCGCCGCCCACGCGCTGGCCTGGATCGGCCTCTACCAGCGCCAGGGCCATGAGGTCGCCACCTCCGAGCAGATCGCGTCCAGCGCGAACACCAACGCCGTGGTGATCAGGCGGCTGCTCGGCGAGCTGCGCAGGGCCGGGCTCGTGGAGTCCCGGCGGGGCGTGGGCGCGGGCTGGTCGCTGGCACGCGAGCTGGAGTCGATGACCCTGCTCGACGTGTACGAGGCAGTGGAACCCGGCCCGCTGTTCGCGATGCACCGCACCACCCCGGACCAGGAATGCGTGGTGGGTCACGGCATCCAGCCGGCGATGCAGAGCATCTACGAGGGCATCGAGGAGACCCTGAGACACGAGCTGGCCCGCGTCACGCTCGAGAACGTACTCCGGGACGTACTCGCGGCACCTCGCTAGCCTCCCCGTTACGCCCTGACATCACCAAGACCCCCATCCATGCCCAGGCCGGCGAACAGCCTGGCAACCAGTCACGCCGAAGACCGTTGCAGTATCAGACCGTGTCCTACGAGCTCGTAACTTGATCTTGTTGAAGTTCCCTGGTCCGGCGTGACCGATGTGCCGATTCCGCCGTTCGGGAGGATGCGAGCACCCGGCCATGGATCGTGGACGACGACTTGTGGGCGCTGATCGAACCGCTGCCGTCCTGGCCCAAGCGGACACCGGGACGCGGCCGGTGGCAGATCGGCCCTGTCTCCAGGGCATCCTCGACGTCCTCTACAACGACATAGCCTGGCAACTCCTGCCACTGGAGCTGGGGTTCGGCTCCGGACAGACAGCCCGGCGACATCGGGGCAGCTACGGGGCTGGGGCAGCGTCAACGTCCTATGGGGCGCAGATGCGGCGGCCTCCGCGTCGCTCTGGCCAGCGGTGACCGAGTACCCCGACCTCAACGCAGCGTGGGTGTAGCCCCGCGTGCGGCCCTGTAGTCCAGCGTCGGACGCAGCTGTTACCTGAGTTCGACGGAGTACGAGGCGCCGGGGAACTCCCATCCGTCGGTGCCTTCGCCGATGTCCGCCACGATGACGTCGTCGACGAAGTGATCCTCGAATTCGTCGTCGGTGAGCTCGCCGGCCAGCCAGAGTTCCTCGATCTCGTCCCAGTCGCCCCTGCTGCCGTCGATACGCAGGGGTGCGGCCCGTCGGTTGCCGCGCTCGCGTTCGTCGTCGCCTGTCTTGACGATGCCGCTGATCTCGAACTGGCCCCTCTTGACGTGGTCGGGGATTGGGTCCGCGGGGACGATGGCGGCGTTCTCGTACGCGGTGTGGATGATGTCGATGTAGCTGCGGCGGACGTTGTACTCGGGATCGGACAGCCAGTTGAGCAGGGTCTTGACGGTCACGTCGAGGCCGGCCTCTTGAAGGGCCTGGTATCCGCGGTGGGTTCCGGTGAGCTGGCTGAGCTGGGCGTGCCAGTGCTTGGCGGTGTACGACGACAGCCGGTGGCGGGGCGTGACCTGGGAGCGCAGGAGGTCGTTGAGGGCGGAGCCCAGCAAGCCTCCGCGGCCGGTGGGACCGGCCATCAGTCGTCACCTTCGGGAATGATCTCGCCGGGCTGGATGTACTTGGCCTTCACTTCGCCAAAGCCGGTCCCGATCCGGTACGTGGCGGGCGGCGTGCCGTCAGGGGTCCAGAAGACGGCCGCGTCGACGTTGCGCAGGGCGATGAGCGTGTGCCCGTCCTGGACGGCCCGGAAGGCTACCGCCCAGTGACGCACGGACGCCTCGGCGACCATGCTCATGCGCCAGTCGGGCCGCCAGAACGGGGAGCGCTGTTCCGCGCGCTTGGGCCACAGCAGGCGCAGCGCGATGGACAGCCGGGTCTTGTACGTCTTGTAGGGGTCACCACCGACCTGGACGAGTTCGGTCCGTGCCTTACGGGTGGCCTCGTAGAAGGGCTTGAAGAGGGACTCGTTGGCCTTCCCGGTCCATGAGTCGTGGATGGTCGGCGCGGCGTCGAGGTGGCCGTCGCGGACGAGTTTCTCGAGCTGCTTGATGTGGGGGGTGGTGACCCACACGCGGCCCTGTTCGTCGGGCCGCTCGATGAGCCGCCCCAGGGGGTGCGGCATGTCGGTGCGGGTCCACTGCGGGATGTCGATGAGGTAGATGCCGGCCTGGGTCTTGTCGAACGCGTCGAGGGGGCCGGTGTGCAGGAGCTTGTTCGGGGCGAGGGGGACGGCCGAACAGGCCGACGGGTAGCTGCCGTTGCGGTCGATCAGGCACATCACGCCATCGCCGAAGGAGTCGGGCACGCCGAGTGTGTCCCGCCGGACGCGCTTGCCGTTTGCCCTGGTGTGGGCGACGCGCGTGCTGGTGACGTCGGGGTGGACCCAGCGGGGCTCGCCGTCCATGTCCTCGCTGATCAGCGGCCACGGGCCGCTGTCCCGCTCCTCACGGCGAATGACCTTGATCGGGTGCATCTTCGAGCGGTCCACCGCGTCCTTGAGGATCCTGAGGGCGGGGAAGACCGCGCCCTCGGGCTCGTCTTCCTCGTCCCCCGGTGCCAGGCCGTCCTCGTCGCCTTCCTCGGCATCTTCTACGTCGGCGTCATCCGGGACGTGCCCGGTGCTCGCGCCGGACTGGGCAGCGGCAGCGGCGGGCTGTCCGGCGGTGGCATAGGCGCGCAGCGCGGCGGCGAGGCGGCGTCCCTCGGCGGTGTCCGGCAGCTGCAGCGGCGCCGCAGCCACTTGGGCCAGGGAGGGCCCGAGTTCCGCACGGGCTTCCTGGTCACCATCGGTCAGTGCGGTGCGCAGCGCGGCCAGCACATGCGTGACGGAGGCCGGCAGCCCCTGCTGGGCACCGGACGTGTAGGGAAGCGCCGCCTCGGCCAACTCCTGCTCCACCGCACTGCCCAGGCCCTGCGCAGGGCCTTCGCCGCCCGTAGCGCCGGCGGAGGCGGTGCCGGCGTCGAGGAAGCGGGCGTGCAGCAGGTCGGGCCGCAGGTACGCCGAGCCGATCGCGCCGAAGTCGCGTTCCGCGACCGTCACCTGGACCGTGGAGGGGTCCTCGGCCGACGCGAGCGTCACCAGGATGTCGGCGTCCAACAGGCTCAGGAGCGTGGGATCGTCGCTGTCCACAATGGCGAGTACCGGGACGTGCAGGGAGCGCGCGAGTCCCGCCAGGACCTGGGAGGCGTCGGGAAGGCGGTTCCCGGACAGCGGCAGGCGGGCGTTGTGGGCGGCCTGGAACCGGTCCACGACTACGAGAGCCAGGTCCTGGACGTGCGGGGCGGTCTCCGCGATGGCCTCAGCGGTCAGGTCGCTGCCGTCGTCGATCAGCAGCACGGAGGCCTTCTGTCGGAGCTGCTGGGCAACCTGCTGCTCGTGCTCGGTGAGGTGTCCCTGCTTCAGGCGCGGGTAGTCGCCGCCGGTCTCCGCGGCGAGGACCCGGCGGAAGATGTCGGCCCGGTTCGGACCCGACGCCGCATACAGGACCTTGCGGTGGTCGACCAGCGCGGTCTGGCGTGCGGCAGCCAGCCCCAGCAGGCTGCCGCCCACGTTCGGAGCGGCCGCGATGAGCATCAGCCGGCCCGGCTGCAGACCGCCCGTCGCGGCGTCCAGTCCGGGCAGCCCGAACGTGGGGCCGCCCGGGCTGGAGGTGAGCACGGAGCCGATGGCGTCGCCGAGCGTGGCGAGCCTGCGGGGCGTCCTGTCGCGGTCCGGGTTGCCTTGGCTGTTCACCGCACCTCCTGCGGGCGCCGCGCCGGTGTGCGCGGCCGTGTCGGACGAAAGGACACCTGAGGCGGTGTCGACGGGGAGCAGTATCGCGACCGGCGTGGTGTTCCGCCGGAGCACCTGCGGCTGCCCCTGAGCCGCCCGTGTGATGAGGTCCCCGAAGTCCCTCTGCGCCGAACGGTATATCCAGACGGCTCGGACACAGTAATCACACCAGCCACATCAAGATCGTCCCATGTGGGGTCCGGAGCCGGCAGCCAAGGGGATAGCGTTTGCCCCGGCCAGGGCGTGAGAAGGGTGGACCATGGGCGTGGAGTCGGCAGGCTGACCTGAATACCCCGACCCGATACTTACTCGCCGCGGCCGGGGTCAACATGACCGAGCCCGGCGCCACCCCACCCGCCTTCGCTGCCGGCGGCGCCGCGGAAGGCGACGGCCCTGAGGGAGCGGACCTGCCGCTGGCCGGGATGACGGTGGTCGTGACCGGTGCGATGACCGGCCTCTTGGAAAAGCCCAGCCGTAACCAGATGAACGAACTCATCGAACGTGCCGGCGGCCGCTCCTCCTCCAGCGTCTCCAAGAAGACCACCCTGATCGTCGCCGGAGACGGCGCCGGGTCCAAGCGGGCCAAGGCCGAAGACCTCGGTATCCGCCTGGCCACCCCCGACGAATTCGCCCCCCTCATCGCCAGCTTCCTCGAGTGACCCGTGACGGCCGGTGCCCCACCTCACAGCGGAGTCAGGGCAACGCAAGGAACAACCCGAGACGGTTGACCGTTCATCAATATGTGGCTGCGGAGGGGACAGTGTCCCCGGGCCTCACCTACAGCCCATGGGGACGATCGTCCGGCTGAAGCCCCATGGAGCCATCCGCCGAGAGGCGACCGCCCTCCGCAGACCCACCGCACACGGCCCCGGCTGGTCTCCCCCGTCCAGCCGGGGCCTCTCACGTGCTGATCACCGGCGCCAGCCTTCAGGGCGCAGCTACGAATCCACGAGGTGGGCCTTCTCCCCCATCATCAGTGGCGCATCGGCAGGCCCTTTGATGTAAGGGCCGCGCCAGATCACCCGGTGTTCCTGGCGGCTGGGGTACCACTGCCTCACCTTGTGCATCTGAAGATCAAGAACCTCATCATCGACTGCGTTGATCCAGAGACGTCTCGCGTGGCTGCTGCCCGCCCGCCGGAACACCAGGGACTACGAAACCGGGCCGCAGCACTCCGAGGCCATGCTCAGCCTCGCGGCCATCATCCTGATGACCCGCCGCCTTGCCCGACGCTCCACTGGCTAGCGTGCTCCTGGCACTCTTCTGCACGTCGTCAGCGATCGATGAGCGCGATGCGTATGTTCTTGACACCGCCAGATGCACCAACGTTCTCGATGGGCCGCGTCTCGCCTCGCGTCAAGAGCATGGAATGGAAGCCGTAGAAATCCCCGTCGCCCCAGTTCTTGTCGCCGGTCACCTCGATGGTGTGCCACCCGCTCCCCGAGCAGGTTCGCGTGACGCTGCCGGTCAGGCTGAAGCCGTACCAGCCGTTGCCGGTGCTCCAGTAGGTGTAGTCGCCGGTGAACCTGGCGCAGGCACTCGTGCGGCTGATAGGGGCGGCCTGTGCGATGCCCTGTCCCAGCATGGCGAAAGCAGCCGTCAGGGCGCCGACCACGGTGGCTGCTCGCGTGATGTTGCTACGCATGTCGTCTCCTTGGACATGAGAGTTGTGGTGTTGCAAACCGTTGGTTGCTATTTCTTGCATGAACAGCACCCGGCCGTACCGGGCTTGCTGGCCTGGACCCATCCGGGCAACAACATCGGGCTGTCCCGGACAGCCGAGGTTGTGTCCGAGCTGCTCAGCATGTTGTCCGGCTTCTGTCCCCGGGACAGAGGTTGAGAGTTCCGGGGACGTCCAAGGGGCGTTGGTGGCAGCAGGCGATGCCGCCTACGGGCAACTCGTCCCCGCCGACCGGATCGGCCCGTTCGTTGTTTCGCCGGCCGACGTGACCGGGTGTTGCGCACGTCGTTTGTGCGGCCGCGGCCCCCCGCATCAGAGCGAGGCGCGAGGGGGGCGACCGGACTACCGGTCGCCCTCTGCTCAGCGCCAGACGAAGAGGTCCCACAGACCGGAGTGGGGGGACTGGTAGCAGTAGTACGGCAGGTGCGTCTGGTAGCCGGCGTCCTTGCACTGGACGTAGAAGACGTAGCTGCCCCAATACGTCCACCCTTGCGCGCGGATCGGGGTGTCGGCGGAGGCGGTGACCGACGCGGCGGTCTGCTGCGTGGGGGCGGCGGCCTGGGCGGGGGCGGCTACGGCGCCGATGGCGAGCAACGCCCCCAGGCCCGTGCCGATGAGGGCATGACGTATCCGCATGAGTGGCTCCTTGTCTGTCGTCCCATGGTGGTGATCGAGCCGGTTCCACCTGCCTCGCGGCGGAGGAAGCGGGTGAGAAGGAGCCTGCCGTGGGCCAGTTCCGGTCGCCATGCCTTTCAGTTGTGGCCAAAAGGGTCTGACGGACAGAAGAATCGGGCCCGTGTTGCGCATACATTTCACCGAGGCGGACCTGCGTCAGATCACCGTCGCTCCCGTCCCCAACGCCCTGCTGGAGATCGGTCTCAGCGTGCGCTACTTACGCACCCGGCCGACCAGCACGGACCGGTTACGTCCCGGCCTGAGACGATGGCAGCAGCGAATCATCGGCAGTGTGGTTCCCCGGGCGGGGATCCTTCTGGAGCTGGACCCCCCGCAAGGGGGCTTGTTCGACTTCTACTTGCACGCGTTCACCTCCGACCTGCACGCCGGAGTGGACCTGGCAGCCGGGACGCCGGCCCAGGAACTGGCGGACGAAATCGGCCTCCTGCCCCGCCTCACCCGCGACAGGCCCCGGTTGCGGGAGCTCGCCGAGGGCACCACCACGGGCCGACAGCTCTTCGCCCGCGACTCACTGCGCTACTTCAACTCCTGCCTCGCACCCCTGTGGCCGCAGGTGCAGGCCGCCGCTGCCGCCGACCGGACACTACGCGCCGAGACCCTTCTGCGCGGCGGTGTCGACGCCATGCTGGCTACCCTCGTCCCCGGCTGGCGCTGGCAATCCCCGACCTGGCACATCCCCTCGCCGTGCGATCCGACCGACGTACACCTGGGCGGCCACGGACTGATGCTCATCCCGTCCTACTTCGCCCGCGGCCCGATGTACGGGCGCCGCTGCGGTGAGCCCTGGACGCTGTCCTATCCGTTGCACGCCGGCGAACGGCCCGCTGATGTCGCCGATGCCCTGGGGCCACTGCTGGGTCGCACTCGCGCCGCCGTCCTGGCCGCCCTGCAGCACCCGGCCACCACCAGCGAGACAGCCGACCGCGTGGGCATCTCGCTGCCCTCAGCCAGCCAGCACGCCGCCGTCCTGCGCAATGCCGGCCTCATCGCCACCACACGCACCGGCATCGCGGTCCTGCATACCCTCACTCCGCTGGGGGCAGCCCTCCTCCGCAGCGACACCGCCGCAAGATGACCACCGCATTGGCAAGATGCCAGGTCGTTCGCGATGCAGGTCCCGGGTCGCCGGGCTTGCCTGCATCACGGGGTGGTCACCTCACAACCAGCGATCACAACACCTACTCACCCCGACGACACCGCGGCCTGGGTGTGCGTAAGTCTGGACGATGCAGCGGGGAGAGCCAGTTGAGTGCTCGGTCTGCAGCAGGTCTTGGACCGTGGGGACTGACTGGGCAAATCCGCCGTCACTCGCCGTTCGGCTCTTGATCCCTAAAGGCTCTCTTCACCCGGTGCCATGCAGCCAACAGGTCGGGGAGCTGATCCAGAATGCCCCGCACTGTGAACAAAAGGATGGTTACGACACCTGAGACGGTCAGGATCGACAACGTGAGCGCGTCCACCGATTCGACACCTTCGCAACAGCGGTCGAACCGGCGCCGGTTGTTTGCTCAGTTCGACCAGAATGGTCAGAACTGAGTTCACGCCGACAGTAAAGCTCAGGTACAGCAGAGAAGGAGGGTCAGGTGGCGAGGCAAGGCTCTGCCACGGGGCGGATGGCTTCGGGCAGGGGTCCGGGTCGTGGTTCACGGATCACGCAGGGACTGACGACGTGTCGGCTCGCCAGGACCTGCGCCTGCACGCCTCACGCTACGACATGTCACTTGCCGGGCGGGCTGCCCTGCAGATCCCGCCACGGCCCCGTCGCAAATGTGGTAAAGCTCGTCAGCGGGGCGGTGGTTCTTCCTTGCGCGTGACCACAGGAAGGGCCCGTCGCCACGGGGAAAACGACGGTCCCGTGCGCCACGGTCCGCGACCGCGGGGATCTCAGCGCAGCGGAGAGCCTGTTCCGCCGAGCGGCTGAAGCCGGAAACCACGACGCCGCCAACAACCTCGGCCGCCTCCTCGCCGAACGCGGCGACCTCGACGAGGCAGAACGATGGTTCCAGCGCTCGGCCGAAGCGGGTAACCCGGTCGCGGCCGACAACCTCAAAGCCCTTCGGGCCAACCGGAAACGACACCGGTGGCGCCGCTGAGTACCGCTGCCGCCGAACACCAGCACGCCATGTGACGCCGGACGGTTCAGAGGCCCACTTCCGCCAGTTCCCACCCGCACCACTCAAAGATCATTTCCGGGAACCTTGTGCCACCTTCGGAATGTGAACGGTCGCGTGTTTCCCACCCAGGAGTTCACGTAGTTCCCCCGTGGTACAGCAGTTCAGCGGTCAACCTAGTCGGCGGCGTGATGCTCGCGGACGGCCGTGAGTGCAAGATGGTCACCGGGATCGACGACCACTTCCGCTTCGTGGTGATCGCCGCCGTGGTGGCCGTGCCGAGCGGCCGTGTGGTCTGTGAGGCGTTCGCCGCGGCGATGCGCCGCTACGGCGTCCCGTCGGAGGTCCTGACGGACAATGGCAAACAGTTCACGGGACGGCACAACAAGCCGGAACCGGCCGAGGTGCTGTTCGAGCGGGTCTGCCGCGAGAACGGCATCACAGCGCGGCGGACCAAGCCACGCTCGCCGACGACGACCGGCAAGATCGAGCGGTTTCACAGGCCCCTGCGGGAGGAGTTCCTCGACCAGGTCGCGCCATTCGCGTCCCAGGAAGCGGCCCAGCAGGCGATCGACGAATGGGTCGCCGCCTACAACCATCAGCGGCCTCACCAATCCCTGGACATGGCAGTCCCAGCCAGCTCGTTTCGGCCCAACGGCCCGGCCCGCACCGGGCCCACACCGCCGCCCATAGACGCCGACTTGGGCGACGAGACTGAGCCGTTCGCTGTTCGTGTGATGGAGGCGCCTCCACCACCCCCAGCGGGTACGGTGCCGTCGAATTCGAGGCCCGGGTCCCGCCCAGGCCACACCTCACCCTGGTGCCCGGCGTCCAGAAAACCGCAGTCCCGCCCGCGACGGCCGGCCCGCACCCTCACGATCTGGGGCGACCAGCGCAGTATCCATCTCACCCTGGACGGCCACCTCGTCAAGACGGTCCCCTCACGGCTGACCGAGGAAAATCTCGCTGGCTGACCATGCGCGATGCCGACCTGCCGGACCGCCTCCAGCCGCCCCGGCGCTACGGAAAGATCGGAGGACTGACCGTCCCGGCTGGCCAAGACCGTCGAGGTCGACCGACTCGTCCACCGCGACGGCCTGATCAGCCTCAAAGGCGAGGCCTACCAGGTCAGCAACAGCTTCGCGAGACGCCGAATCACCCTGCGGCTCGATGGACACCTCATGCACGCCATCGCCGACGAGACGCTCATCGGCACGTGGCCCTGCCCCGTGAGCCGCGACCAGCTGCCCACCTTGCGCGGAGTCAGAACCGCCGGTGGGCGCCTACCCGCACCGGCATTGCCGACCGGAGCCGCGCGGGTGCAGCGACGCGTGAGCGACAGCGGCGGGATCATGGTCACCAGCCAGCGCCTGAAGCTCGGAAAGAAGAACGCCGGCAAGCTGGTCACGGTCATCATCGAGGACACCCACTTCCGCATCCTCCACGAAGGCGAAGAGATCGCCGTCAAGGAGCGGAGGAACCCCGGCCCCATCAGCAAGATCCGAGTCGTATCCAAACACGAGGACAGGCAGAAGGCGTCAAGCATCTCCTGAGACGCACATCAGTACGTCAAGCACCTACTGATGACGAACCGTCAAACATGTCCCGAGACCTCACACAGCCACGCTGCCTTGCGTCATTGGCGGGAGCTGAGGTCTTGCATCAGCTGTAGTCGTCTGGGTGGCCCTGCATCCATGCGTTGATCTTGTTGCGAGTGGTGATCAATGTGGTCTGGTGTTTCTTGAGGTTTCCGAAGGATTCGTCGGTGCCGACTTCCGTGTCTAGCTCCTCGATCAACCTGATCGGCTCGGCGAAGTGGCTGGGCCCCTTCTCGGACGCCTTCATGGCACCGTCCAAGCGCTGGAGTTCATCGAAGACGCGGTTCAGGAAGTAGGCGCAGCTGTCAGGCGTGCAGGAATCATCCAAGGTCGCCTGCAGTCCGGCGAAGGCGTCACGGACCTTCTCGACCGGTGTTGCAGTCGGTACTGGTGGCGCTGAAGGCTCAGCGGTGGGCGCACTACTGTCGACCTGACTTTCGACGGCACGGCCACCACCGGGCAGGTTGGTGTCTGAGCCTGTGCTGCAGGACACACCGAACGTAGCCAGGGCCACGGAGGCAACGACCGCGCTCCACGTTGTGGTCCTCGACACGGAACGCTCCTCCTTGCGCCTTCACTTAGCGCCTCCAGCCCAGCGAACTTGCTTGGCCCGTACCATCGTCGGCTGCCCCTTTAGGCCACGCAAGGGTCCAGACCAGTCGTTGCCCTTCCGTGATCACGTCTGTGTAGCCGCCGTGAAGCGGCTCGGGATAAGTTTCCACATGTCATGCACATGTAACAATCAGTGAGGGGGTAATGCATGCGCAAGAGGCACGCGCTTACCGGATTATTCGCGGCAGCGGCACTCGTTGCTTGCGTGGCGGTGAGCGCGACCGGCGGCGTGGGTGAGGCACCGGATGAGCCTTCACCGCAGACGGTCGCAGCAAACGCTGTCGATGAGAGTAAGTGGCCGAGTCCTACGCCTGAGCGTGGGCTGGCCAAGGGGCTGTCCTTGCCCGTGGAGAAGTACCTTGTCGGGTACACGGACGTCGTGCAGTGGCAGCGCGCTCAGCGCGACCTCTGGGTCAGCTGTATGGTCCAGTTCGGCTTTGAAAAGTTCAACCCGCCGATTCCGGGGGTCAACCCGCCGGTTGAGTTCAACGACGCCAACATGCCCAGAAGGTACGGGGCTTCAGACGCGACACAAGCGGCGAAATACGGGTACCACCTGCCGCCGGAGCAGATGGATGAGCCGCCAGCATGGGAGCCGGCCGCCGGCCCAGAGGAGGCCGTGTTCCTCGGAGACGGGCCGGAGCTTTCGGGTGGCACATACAACGGAGTAACGGTTCCCGAGGGAGGGTGTCGTGCAGAGGCTGAACGCCAACTCGGGCATCTCACCCAGGGCGAGAGTGTGTCGGAAGTAAACGCGTCGAGTATGACGGAGTCTTTGCAGCGGCCCGCTGTCCAGAACGTCATCGCGCGTTGGGCAGCGTGCATGAAGACCAAGGGCTACGCGTTCGACGATCCGTACAAGCCCGCTGAAAGTTTCAACCTGTCGACGCCGGCGGCGTCGGCGGAGGAGATCGAGGTGGCCACCGCCGACGTGGCCTGCAAGGGCGAGACCGGCGTCATCTCGGTCTGGTACGCGGAGGAGACCTCCATCCAGAAGCAGCAGATTGCTGCCAAGAAGAGCTCTCTCGACGCCGAACTCGCCGAAAAGAACACCGTGAAGGCGGCCGCGCAAGGAGTGATCTCGGAAGGCAGTGACAAGTGACCCAGGCCATACGCAACCTGATCCGTTCGGTCCCCGCCGCCGCGCTCATCGCCGCGAGCATTTTCTGCGCCCAGCCCGCGCAAGCCGCCACCTCCTATGAGTCAGACGCTTGTACCTCCAGCGGCAACAAGTACTGCTTCGCGCTCTACTACAACAGCCGTGGCTCGACTACCAACTCCGGGCAGGGCTCCTGTTACATTTCGAACAGGAGCGTCCCCGACCACTACGGCTACTCCCCGAATGGGGCGACCCTGGTCCGCCTGGTGTTTCACTACGGAATGCTTCCCGGCACTTGCACCACGGACAGCGGAGACGGGACACCTCTCAAGAACAACGCCGCCTCCATGGCGAATGCCGAATGCGGTGTCTACAACCGCGTCTACTGGGGGTCCGGCTACCAGAGCATCTCCCAGGCCATCTACGGCTCCTGCGGCGGTTACGGCGGCTTGGCGGAAAATCTCGTGCCTGAGCTGAAGAACGACAACGCTTCCCATAAGAGGTACTAGGCCCTCAGCCCTATCCGCGTGTCACCACACTCAACTGTGCGGTGACACGCGGCGGTACCGCCTTTCCGTGGAAATCCCGACGGTGCACGACCAACACCGATCAAGGACAAGCGTGAGACACACAGTGCAAACAAGAAAGCGGTTCCTGGCGCCGATCTCTGTCGCTGTGGCCACGGCGCTGGCCCTACCACTGAGCCTGCCCGCGCAGGCATCCGAACCGACGCCACCGAGGAACGTCATCCAAGGGCAGGCCCCGGACACCCGGGATGTCGACAAGCCTGCCGACGTCCCCGCCAAGGACCGTGCCGAACTCCTGGGCAAGGGCTACAAGAAGTCCACCGACACTGCCTTCACCACCTCAGGAGACGGCACCGGATTCCACCTCCTGGTCGCCGACCAGAACAACGGTTACGCCTGGAAGACCGCCGCCACTCTCTCCGAGCCCGGTTTCGACACCGATACTTGGATCGGTAACGCGTGTCTGACCGCCTCCGGCAAGCGGGCAGCTGTCGCCTACGCACCACGTACGTTCACCAACAAGCCTGAACTCATGGCGCGGGGGGCCTTCACGGCTCTCGTGGACCTGACCACCGGCACGGTCACCAAGCTGCCCTTCCAGGCGTCGCTGGCCTACTTCAGCCCGGGCTGCGGTGACGGTGAGCAGGCCGTGTTCACCCAGCTCTCGTACGAGGGCGACGCCAAACAGCAGACCCGGCTGGTCACTGTGGACGCCGTTACAGGCAAGGCGAGCACCCCGGCTACCTATCCAGGTCAGGTAACCTCCGCCGTGCCGACGAGGAGCGGCATCATCGCTGCCAACGGCAACCGGCTGGTCGCCGCCCAGGCCAGGGGCAGGCTCAGGGAGATCACGCGCGCAGAGTCGGTACCGTTTCAGCTCACGGTCGACGCCATGGGCGGTGTCACCTACATCGACCGCACAAAGAGCACCAGCACGAAGAAGGCGTCCACCAGTTACGCCAAGCGCCTGACGGCCGGCCAGATCGCCAAGCGCGACGCCCAGGCCGCCACGGTGGCTACCGGCAAGCTCACCGACTGGGACCTGACCTCCTCGGCCGACGGCACCGTCTACATCACCGGCAGGGCCACCAGCAAGGGCACGCTGCCAATGACGGTGAAGAACCCCGGCGGCATCACCAAGAGCGCGCTCGTCTCCAGCCATGGCAGCGCCGCGGTCACCACCGCCTGGGCGGACGGCAAGGACACCCGCATCCGGGCCGAGGAGGCCTTGACCGAGCGCACCGCGCGCATCAGCCTGCGTCTGCTGGACGCGAATAAGACCGTGACCCTGGATGCCGTACCTGGCAAGGACCGTATCGGAGGTGCGAAGGCCGAACGACAGGGGGCAGCAACCTCCCCGGCGCTGCCGCAGCCTGCGAAGACGCCTGCTTCCCAGGACGGTGCGTCCGACAGGGGAGGGATGTCGACGCAGACCGCGCGTACACAACTCGCTGCCGCCTCGCCCTCCGACCCAAGCGAGGACGCAGCCGAGCGCACCTGTGCCGTCGCTCGGAACGACGTTAAAAAGCAGGCGTTCCAGCCGACCCCGCGTCAGGTGGAGTGGGCGGTGGACCAAGCGGTCGTCGGCAAGCTCGACTTCTACCGGTCCGCGAACTGGAAGAACACCGGCATGGGCGGCTACCAGCCGCAGGGTCTGTTCCCGCCGATTCTTCTGGAGGGTGACCCCAACGGGAAGTTGGACACCGAAGACGGTGACAACGACCGCTGGCACATCCCCTCGCAGATCCTCCTCGGCGTCACCGCCCAGGAGTCCAACATGTGGCAGGCATCCCGGGTTGCCGTGCCCGGCGTGACGTCCAACAGTCTCATCGGCAACTACTACGGCGTGGACTACAGCGCGTCCGGCGAGCAGCAGGACCCATGGGCCATCGACTGGTCCGAGGCGGACTGCGGTTACGGCATCACGCAGGCTACCGACGGCATGCGGCTGGCCGGCAAGGAGAAGCCGGGCGAGACGGCGATGAGCACCCCCAAGCAGGAGGCCGTCGCCCTGGACTACACCGCCAACATCGCCTATGGCGCGCAGATCCTGTCGGACAAGTGGAATCAGACCCGCAAAGCCGGGATGAAGGTCAACGACGGCCACCCCAAGTGGATCGAGAACTGGTTCTTCGCCCTGTGGGCCTACAACTCCGGCTTCTACGACACAGCCGACTCCGCCGGACACTGGGGCGTGGGCTGGACCAACAACCCCGCCAACCCGCTGTGGAAGGCCAACCGGCTGCCGTTCCTGGAGAACGCGTCCGGCGGCGACAACTACGCGGACGCCGCGCACCCGCAGGACTGGCCCTACGAGGAGAAGGTTATCGGCTGGGCCGCACGTCCCATCGCCGCCCTGTTCGGACCCGGCGATATCAGGGCCGGTTACGTATACGCATGGTGGAACGACAACGCGTACCGCACCACGGCCAAGCCGCCGATCGACCTGTTCTGCGACGCCTCCAACTCCTGCGACGAGTCGAAGATCGGCGACAACGACTCCAACGACCCGGGTCTGGGCGCCTGCACCCTCGACTCCGGCAACAGCGGCAGCAACCCGCACTGGCTGCACTGCTGGTGGAACAAGTCGGTGGAGTGGAAGAACTGCACGACCTACGCCCAGTGCGGCAACCAGGTCCACCGGTTCAACACGACCTACCCCGAGCAGCCCGACGCCAACTCCTACCCGCCGCGCTGCTCCAGCGGGCTGGCGAGCAACGCCCTGATCGTCGACGACGTGCCCAACGGCACCACCCCGGCCGGCTCCGGCGCGCGCAGTTGCGGAGCCTCCCAGTCCGACGGATCCTTCACGCTCAACTACAGCATGTGGAACGGCACTTACCCCGGCAAGATCGACACCCACCAGATCGGCGCCGGATACGGCAACCACTTCTACTTCGCCCACACTCGCCAGCCGGAGTCCACGATGGGCACCGCCAACCGCATGCGGGCCATCGGCGTCTGGAAGCTTGGTCAGAAAATCCCCGATGGCGGCCAGGCCAGGGTCTACGCGCACATCCCGGACCACGGGGCGCAGACAACCCAGGCCACATACGAGATCAAGACTGCGTTCGGCACCAGGACGAAGACGATCTCCCAGGACGCCAACCAATCCAACAAGTGGGTGGACCTAGGCTTCTACCGCTTCAACGACACTGTCCCGGAAGTGAGCCTGTCCAACTTCACGAGCGACGGCACCGGCGACAAGGACATCGCCTGGGACGCGATCGCGTTTGTCCCCGGCGACTACGAGACCATGCCGGACGTCGTCTTCGGGGCAGCCGATCCCAACGCCCCCGACATCGACATCCTGGCCGCGCAGACGGCTCGCCCCGCTGACCCGCCCACGTCCGGTCTCACCGCGTCCGGCCTGGCCAAGTCCGGTCAGCAGCCCGCTGGATCGGACGCCGGGCCGACCAACTGTGCCACAGGCAACGACGGCACCGAGCTGTGTGCGACCTACCTGTCGCTGGACGAAGTGGACACGGCCACGACTGATCCGACTGCTCTGCGGCAATCCCGGACGCTCGCCGCAGCGGCGGCGGGCCCTGTCGGGTGGTGCAAGGACGCCTCCGGAACCAGTTACCAGTACACCCGTATCGAGGGCTGTTTGAAGGGTGCCATCGCCCTTCAGGCCACGCGAGACGGCGCACCCATCGGCAGTGCGACCATGAAGGTCGTCCAGGAGATCAAGCTGGACACCAAATCCCAGCAGTTCACCACCTGGACCGAACTCTCTCTCATCAGCATGACGGGGATCAGCTCCACGAGCCTCGCGAGCATGACGGAGGACTGCTGGCCCACGACCGCCTGCACAGAATCCACCGGCTCGTGGATCGGCAGCCTCACCTGGACGACCGGCGACACGCACACTGCCACCCGCACCAACACACACAGCTGGAACAAGGTCGCGGGCGGCGAGTCGAAGCTCGACCTGGACTGGACCACCACGTGGACCACTCCCAACGCGGTCATCCCGGCGAACCAGAAGTGGGCCGCCGACTCCTTCGACATCCGCTGCGACAACAAGGTCGGCGGCAACACGGGCTGTGTCTTCTACAAGGCAACCCCGACTCTGCCCCTCAACAAGCACAAGTACCCGGCGGCGGCCGCCTATTACTGGGTGCTGATGGAAATGCTGAACTCCCACCCCGGAAGCGAGGAGCACAAGTCACCGCTGCACCGGCTGGCGGACGACGCGACGGCGAAGGACAACCGCGACAAGATGTGCGAGCTCGCGGTCGCCGAATGGAAACCGAACCCGAAGGCGATCGGCACGAGCTGCGACGAGTACCCGTTCGCCAAGTCTCGCGAGAGCGGCGGCATGAAGCTCACCTCGGGCAAGTTCTGCGCGCAGATGTACGCCGTGCAGAACAGCGACGGGACGTACACGCTGAAGCTCGACGAGAACTACGACTACCCAACCTGGCACGAGCTCTGCGGTCGCGCCGCGATCACTGCCCCCCAGAACACCGCGGCCGGCGGTGATCTGGGCCGCTTCACTTCGGAGGTAAGACTGCTGGACAACGACGCGTACTACGTTCAGACAGGTCTGGAAGGCTGCGACATCGACTCGGTCTGCGACCTCGGCTGACCCAATCCCGAACAGGCGATGGCCTGCCGGATCCACACAGGGATCCGGCAGGCCATCGCCAAGCTCCTCAGCCCTGTACCCGGGAGACGAGCCATTCCAGCTTGCGTCCTTCGTGCACCGAGGGAACCCGGGGCAGCGAAGTGACCGGAGTACCGTTCTCTACGCCCGCGCACAGGTCTTCCAGCATCATGTTCTGGCTCGACCACAGGACCCGGTAGTCGGGGTCGCCGAAGGAGATCTCGCCGACCTCACCGTAGTGGGCGCCCTCCCGGTGGTCCACGAACAGCATGTCGCCCGAGAAGGCCTGGGCGAACGGAACCCACATGCTGTGGGCGATCCTGCCAACCACCAGATCCTCCTCACCCTCCTCAATGGCGTCCTGAGCCATCGAGGCGAGGTGGCGCTGCTGTTCCAGGATCCCCTTGGTGTCCAGCAGCGCGTAGTTCAGCAGAAACGCCCCCGGATCAGCGCTTCCGCGTAGCGGAGCCACGCCGTCGTGACGCGCCAGGAGCGCTTTCAGCTCCGGATGGAGAGAGAAGCCGAGCTCCTCCTCCAGACGTGCGATGTCCGCCTCCGTGGCCCTGGCGCGCAGGGCCGCGTGTTCGCCGGGGGCATGCTCGGACAGCCAGTGTTCGAACCGCTCCCACAGTTGGACTGTGTCATGTGTTGGGCGAGGCATGAGGCATGTATATCGTCTGTTCCGGCGCGTGGTGATGCCGGAGGCCTCTACAGGGCATGGATTTCAGGTGGCTTCCGCTAGTTTTCATTGACATGTACCCAAAGATGTCGGCGTGAGGTCTCAGGAGATGCTTGACCGTTTGCGCCCTGGACATGGTTGACACGTTCGGCTGAACGTCCGTCAACTCCCGTCCCCCGCTGAGGCCGCTGCTTCGCTCAGTGGTCGTGGACGTACAGCAGTTGGCCGAGTACCGCTACCGGGCTGTCCGCGAGGTGCTCGGCGGGTCTCCGATCGGTGAGGTCAGCCAGGCAGATGGACCTGGTCGGCGGACGCGCGCGGTGTCGAAGAGGCACTGCAGCACCTGCACGCCCGCCAGTTTGAGCGCACCCACGCGGGCACACCACGTCTGGGTTGCTGGGTCGTACGTTGCAATCGTGCGGAGCTGATCCGGGGGCGTTTCTGCTCCTGCTATTGAGGATCGGCGGCGGGCGCTGTCCGGATGGTGGCCTCCAACACCCACGCGTTGGCACAGGAGTTCAGCGAAGTGGTCATGTCGGTGACGGTAAACCCCGCCGCTGACAACTCCTCCGGTCGGGTGAATCCGGGGCCGGTACAGAACTCTGCCGTGCCCGAGCACGTACTGACAGACGTGGATCCGATCCGAGAGACGCATCTAACCGAACCCGGCCTGCTCGTTGTTGACGTGGCAGGCCTGGACGACGACACCGTGTTCGCCTTCCAGGACGCGATCGCCCGAATGTGGGGGACGTCGATCGCCGAGCGCACCACCCGGGACGTCGGCCAGCCCGGCGTGCGGCTGCGTATGTACACCGATCTGCGGCAGGTCCTCGCCCAAGCCTCCCCGCCGGAGCCGGTCACCGGCACGCAGTGAGGCCTGGTCCGCCACCACGGGGGGAGTGACGGACCAGGCCCGAAGTCCACGGTGCCACACTTGCCCCCGACGCGTGCGGTGGGCTGGTGAAGTGGCACTGACACCCCGGTCGGTCCTCAGCCACCCGGCCCGGCGCAGTGCCGGGACGTGCGACCGTCCGCTCTCAGGAAACCGAACACCGCACGGCTCAGGCTGCGGGCTTGATGGACACAGCGGCGTCCGGGCAGTCCTCCACCAGCTTGTTCAGCACCGCGAGTTCCTTGTCGTCCGCCGCCAGGCCCCACCGGAGTTTCGTGACGGTCCAGTCCACGGCGTAGGCGCAGCGCGCCGATGGGGCCGGCGGCAGCCACCGCGCCGGATCCTTCCCGCCCTTGGACCGGTTGGTCCTCGCGGTGACCGCGACCAGCGACCGCTCAGCGCCGAGGTCGTTGGCGTACGCCTCACGCCGCTCGTCCGTCCAACCCGTGGCACCCGACGCCCACGCCTCCTCCAACGGCACCATATGGTCGATGTCGAGCCCGGAGGCTTCGGTGACGGTGACCTCGTCGTAGTACGACAACCACTCACCACCCGTCAGTTCACAGTCCTCACCCTGCTGGACGGCCTTGACCGCCTCGTCGATCAACACCTCGGACCGGGTATCGCACGCATCGTCATCAGCGTCGACCCAGTGCTTGAACCGGGCGCGGGCATATCCATCGCGGTCGACTTCCTCCGCCGCACGGAGCTGGGCGACGGCCTCGGCAAGCGGGGTAGCGCCGAGAGTGCCGCCCGGCGCGGCGGACCGGCCGGCCGGCGTGGTGGTGGTAGTCGGGGTGGTTGGCTTTGCATCCTCGGATGTCACGGCGGTGCCGCAGCCGGTGACGGTGGCCAGGAGCAGGCCGGCACTGACGAATACATGGCGGCGTAGCGACACTTGAGCTCCATGCTCGAGTTCTGATGGCGACTCATCGTCCCAAGCACCCCAAGCTGTTGGGCACGGTGCACTTGCGGCTCACTGCCTCACTGTCAGGTGCGCACCCGCCTCCCCCGCGCCCTCCGGCTGCCTGCGTCTGCATCCGGTCGCCGGGGCGGCTGGGACTCGTGAAGCAGGCGCCTCGCAGGGACGCAGCCTCACGGCGGCCCATCAGCCCACCTTGAGCGACCTCGCCGCCGACTGCCCCAACACACCCGTCACCTACACCCCCGCCGGCTGACGGGCACGACCCAACTCCCCCGCCGTGCCCGACTGCAGCCCCACACGCTCTGCGCGCCCAGACGGCGGCTGCGCCGCCGGGTACGGCCGGTAGCGCAGCGACTTCCCCGGGCCTCAACGGACTCGGGCAGGTACCTCCTGTCCGATACCTGGCACGTGCAAGACTCCCGCACAAGCCCGCCGAAAGCCCCGCCTCGGCGCCTCCCCATCAGCCCGTGCCGTTCCACTGCACGCCGGTCCAGCAACTTCGCACGATCAGGCGAAGTCACCTCGAAACCACCCTCTACCGTCAATTCGCCGCCGTAGCCCGAACCTCCGCAAGCCACCGCCAAGACCCGAAGTACGGATGATCCGCGCCGCCAGCCTCATGGGCCGACTCGCACAGGCGCTGGCCGCCGCACCTCCCCCCGCCGAGACTCCCAGAAGCTGGGGACGGCGGCTCGTGGCCGCACTGGCTGAGCACCCCGCAACGGACGGCGCCTCCACCTCCCGCCACACCGGCGCCCGCAGCCCATCCACACCCGACTGCGACCCCCCGGGTTCGACCAACCGACGGAATGCGCCGACCTGCTGAAACGCAACCGCCGACGGGTGAGGATCCCACATAGAGGTGGGAAGATTCCCGGTGAACCGCGTGGCCAGGATGACCGCTGCCGGCCACCGACATACATCCAGATACCCGCAGTACAGAGGGGCATCAGCGCTCGTCCTGCGGACTCCTCGCCAGCCCTGAAGCAGGGTTTCAAAGCGGAGTCAGTCGAAGGTGCCTTTGCCTATATACGAGTAGAGCTGGCCTGGGCATTCCGTCTTGATGAAGTCCCGATGCCCCTTGACGTGGCGCCCTTTGACGTTGGCACCTGCCTGGTCGTAGGTCCGGACCCAGTCGGCAACGGCCTTGATCTCGTCCAGCATCGCCTGCGACGGCTGAGGGTCATCGGACCCGATCAGGCCGCAGATGGCGTAGTAGCGCTCGTTGTGCCACTGGTTGCCGTTGGCCCCCGGCTGAGAGCCGATGCCGCGCCCGACGAAGGTGTACCCATGGTGGCAGACCAGGTAGTTGTAGGCGATGTCCCAGTACCGCTCGCCGCCGACGAGCGGCAGGGGATGCTGGTGCACGTGCTGGATGCGCCGCACCTGGAAGTAGCAGTCGTCGAAATGAGGCAGAGCTGTGTCGGGGGTGTGCTGCGGACGCATCTCCTTCCCACCGCCCTCGTAGTGGATTGCTACGCCACCCCATTCCGGCCAGAAGTGGGTGGTGTCGATCTGTGTGGGCGCTGCGGCCCTCCACTCCGAGCGGGAGATGAACCTCGGTATCCGCGGCGTTGAGAGCGGTTCCGCGTCGAAGGCCTCACGCACCTGCTCACCGGATGGCCTGGTCAGCTTCTGCCCTCCGACTGCCTCGGTCCGCTGCGCCCACTCCCGTTCGGTTGACTGCCAGTGAGACTTTCCTGCACTCATCTTGTCCCTCTTTGATGGATTTTGATCATTGCGGTCAGGCGCTCACCTCAGCGATGGTGTCCGCGATCAGGACCGGCAGGTGGTTGATGGCGCGCGCCCCTGTTTCTGAACCCCTGGCGGTCACCGTCGGGCTCTGGATGGCGGTGGTGCGGACCACCGCCAGCGTGCGAGCCCCTTCAGCCGACTTGGGGAGCGACCAGCGGTACGGGGCGTCGTGAGACACCGTTGGATCCCGGTCCCGGGCCGGTGCAGCGGTTCACGTGCCAGCTGATGACCGCAGTACTCAGCCGGCTTCGTCAGCTGCAGGTGCGGTAGTTGTATCCCGCGCTCCGCTTGACGCCGTCGTCGTAGAATCCGTAGTGCCCGTCCCCGTCCCGCCAGATGGTGAAGCGGTGCCGGGGGCCGATGTACCTGTCGACGGTCGTGTCACCATCGATGTCCTCGAGCTTGCCGTAGCTGCCCGCCCAGCCGAACGTGTCCTCGCCCACCACACCGTCGTCGTCCAAATGGTGCCTGGCCTGGAACGTCCGGGTGGCGTCGCGGGTCTTCGGGCCGAATATCCCGTCGATGTCCTCCCACGCGAGGAGTCCATCCGCCCACAGGACCTTCTGCCACAGACACGTCGCGTTGGAGTTCGTGTTCGTGCTGGTCGACAGGATGCCCTCGTCGTACCAGTCGTCGGCGAAGCCGCCTTTGCCGCTTACGTAGGCAGCTGCGGCGTAGCCGTTGGCGGCGGATGCGGGCGCGGCCGTCAGGCCGCTGATCGCCACCGCTGCCGCGGCGGCCGTCAGCGCGGTCGTACGACGCCATGGGATTCGTGCATGCATGATTCCCCCGTGCGGAAAGAGGAAGGGCTGTGGAACCCGTCCCTGGTGGACCCTTGTGTTCCCAGAACGTACGGTCCGCCCCGTACGACCCGCGTCCCACGCGGGGTTGAACTCCCGTGCAGACCAGCGCGGTAGCCGTCCGGTTCCTGCAACTTCCGTGGTACCGCAGGAGTTTGACGCCCATCCGCCGGAACCGGCCTTACGCTGCTGCGATGCGGATCCGCCCCCTCGCCGTTGACGCGCTGATCGCGGCGGCGCTGACCAGTGTGGCCGTGCTGCTGGGACCGGAGGCCGCGCGCCAGGGGCAGGACCCGCTCGACGCGACCGCCTATGCGCTGGTGGTCCTGGTCCATCTGCCGCTCGTGCTCCGCGGCCGGGCCCCTGTCGTGGTCTGCTGCCTCGTGCACGCGACCTGGCTGGTCTACATCAGCGCCGGTTACTGGCCTGTGGTGTGCAGCTTCGGCCCCATGCTCGCCGTCTACACCGTCGCCTCCTTGCAAGCGCTGCGCGTCTCTGTCCCCTGCGCCGCGCTGATGGGCGGGGTCTGGATCTATGCGGGCGCGGTGAGTCACACCGACTCGTGGCCGTCCGTCGTCGGGCAGGCCGTGGTCTATCCGGCGGTGCTGTGGCGGTTCGGCGTCGTCGCCCGCCGAACGACCGACCTGACCCGGCAGCTGCGCCGGGAACAGGCCGAGCGAGCCCGGCGCGAGGTGGCCGAGGAACGCGGCCGGATCGCCCGCGAACTGCACGATGTGGTCGCCCACCACATGTCCGTGATCTCCGTGCAGACCGGTCTCGCCCGATTCGTCTTCGACACCGACCGTCAGACCGCGCGTACCGCGCTCGACACCATCGACGCCAGCGGCAAGGAGGCTCTCGACGAGCTGCGCCGCATGCTCATGGTGCTGCGCGCCGCCGACGACGGTGCCCCGGTCGGCCCGATGCCGGGTCTGGCCCGCCTCGAGGAGATGGCCGAACGCGTTCGCGCCGGCGGGGTCCCGGTCGCCGTGACCGTCGAGGGCACCCCGCGCCCCGTGGCTCCCGGCGTGGAACTGTGTGCCTACCGGGTGGTGCAGGAGGCGCTCACCAACGTCCTGAAACACGCGCCCGGCGCGAGTGCGGAGGTACGGCTGAGGTATGAACCGCATCAGGTGACCGTTTCGGTCACGGACGATGGAGAGGGGGTGAATTTGGACAGAGTACGCAGCGACGGCGGGCATGGCTTGCTTGGCATGCGCGAGCGGGCCAAGCTCTACGGCGGGCAGATCAGCATCGGCCCGCAGGAGCAAGGGGGCTTCGCCGTGCGGCTGACCCTGCCGACCTCCGCGCGGGCAGCAGGGCGGGGGGACGACGCCACCAGATGACCACCGTGCTCGTCGTGGACGACCAGTTCCTCATCCGGGCCGGACTGGTCGGGCTGCTGCGCGCCGCACCCGGTATCGAGGTGGTCGGTGAGGCCAGCGATGGCGCGGAGGCCGTGGCGCTCGCCGCCGAGACGGCTCCCGAGGTGATCCTGATGGACATCCGGATGCCCGGCATGAGCGGCATTGAAGCGACCGAACGCATCCTCGCCCAGGCCGCCGAGCCCACGCCCCGGATCCTGGTGCTGACCACCTTCGACCTCGACGAGTACGTGTACGGGGCGCTGCGCGCCGGAGCCTGCGGGTTTCTCCTCAAGGACTCCGGCCCGGAACGGCTACTCGCCGCAGTCATCGCGGTCGCCAGTGGTGACGCGCTCTTTGCACCCAGCGTCACCCGCCGCCTGGTCGAGGCGTACGCCCGCCAGACCGCCGACGAACAGCCCGCGGACCTGGATGCTTTGACCTCCCGCGAGCTCGAAGTCCTGAAACTGATCGCACGAGGCCTGTCCAACCTCGAGATCGCCGACCGCCTCTACATCAGCGAGGCCACCGTCAAAACCCACCTCAACCGCACGATGACCAAGCTAGACCTGGACAGCAGGGCACAAGCGGTAGTGGTGGCGTACGAATCGGGGCTCGTCACTCCGGGCGGATAGCGGCCGAGTGCTGAGCGGGGCATCGGCAGTCATGACGTGATCCTACGGATGCACCACTCCAACAGGACAGCGCCTTACCCTCAACTGGGCAGAGGGTGAATCTCAGCCACCTTTCTGGCTTTGTAGGTGGAAGCTGACACCGCTTGTCGTTCAGGGCCGAGAACACCCGGCTCTGCCGGAGAGCGATGTCCGTGAGTTCTGGCAACGCTTGGGGGCTTGCGGTGGGAGCATCGAAGTGCTCTGCGGGATGAGGCAGCGATAGCGCCACCGAGTCCTACCGACTCGCCAGCACCCGGGCAGCCTGGGCACAGGACGCCGCCACCGGCTGAGTGGCCGTCCCGCAGAGCGACGGGCGCGGGTCCCATCGAGTGCCATGACGTCCCGGGACCGCCGATTCACCGGCCGGTTCATCGGGTGAGAGGCAGGGACTGCGATGCGTAGGCTTGCTCTCAACTGTCGTCGTCGCCTGTGAAGAGGTCGGTGGCGTCCTCGATGACTTCCAGTTCGTCTTCGGTGAAATCGAGCCGGTCGACCGCAGCGACGTAACCTTCCAGCGTCCGTGGAAGCTGAGCCGGGACGATGGCACTGGTCATCCACGAATCGCGCAACACCCAGGACAGCGCCATCTGGGCCAGATCCTGTCCGCGTTCCCGGGCAACCCCCCACAGCTGATCGATGCGCCCCATGGTGGTCTCATTCATGCGGCGGTGAAAGTCTATCCAGTAGTCGGTGACGGTCTTGATGCCCGTAGCCGGGAGTCCGCCCCGGTACGGGTGGATCAGCAGCCCCTCCGCGAGCGGATCACTCGCGACGCATCCGAGGTCGGTTCCGCTGAGGGTGCTCAGGAGCCCGTTGTGTTCCGCTCGCCGGTCGAACATCGAGTAGGACGACTGGGCACCGACGAGCGGGATGCCCCGCTCACGCAGGTGCCGCGCGACCCACGGGAGCCAATCCGCGTCGTAGTTCCACAGACCGACGAATCGGGCCCGGCCCGATCGCGTTATCTCGTCGAGTTGGTCGGTGACGTTGATCGGCGGCCGGTGAGTAGGGTCTGCCAGATCGTAGTGGTAGAAGATGTCGACATAGTCGAGCCCCAAGCGGCGCAAGGACTTGTCCAGTGCGTCGACCAGCGACGTGCTTTGGGGTCCATCGTCCAGCGGGTGCCCGGACTTGGTGGAGATGATCAGTTCGTCACGGTGCGGCGCGAGGTCGTGCGCGAGCACCCGTCCCAGCGTCTGCTCGGCCGCACCGTCCGGAGGCCCGTAGTGGTCAGCCACGTCGAAATGGGTGAGGCCCAGTTCGAACGCGCGGCACAGCGTCTCGCGCTGATGCTCGAAGGTGCCACCGGGCCCGAAGTACGATCCCAGGCTGAGGGAGATGACCGGCAGTTCAGGGCCGTCAGATCCGAGCCGACGGAGCGGCATGGACGGTTGCCGTGCGGCTCCGGATGTGTTCGCCATGAAGGCAGCCTAGAGAGGGCCGGCCTGCCCAGGCGAGCTGCTGACAACCGGCGTTCGGCAGCGCGAGAGCTCGCTTCCTTAAGCAGATGTCGTGGCCCGTCTGCGGCCGGCCACCATCACAGGCATCGGGGAACGACCTCGCCCTGCGGCGTTGTCAGTTCTCGCCGACATTTTCGAGCCGTCTGATCGCTAAGTGCTGCCCAAAGCGGCCGACAAACGTTGCTCGCTCTCGCTTACGAAACCAACCTTTCGGAAGCCGGCTGGAGCCGTCGGCCGTCAGGCCCGCCCCCGCGCAGGTGCAGCTGCTTGATGCCGCAGTCCTGGACCAGGCACCGGTCGCCGTGCCCGCTGCCGCGCCGCCCACTGAGCCCTGCACCCCGCGCCGTTGAACCTGCCGACCACACCACCCACCCTGCGGCTGACCGTACCCACGTCCGCCGATGCCGAACACAGCACCGAGATGGACATCCTCACCTGCCTGTGCGGCACTCACCCCAGCAGAGGGGAGAACTTCTCGACCGGCTGGTGACCACACGCACGCTTAGGCCTGGCATCACAACCGGGAGACCGACGAAGCGTTCTGGCAAGTGCCCCAGCCCCGTGTACGAACCGGCCCTGCGGTAGGGCCCCGCAGGTATCAGACCCGCGGCTTTGAGGCTGGCCCCGGACAGAGGGCATTCACGCGAGAGGAACAACCGGCTCCGCCTGTCCGTACTATCTCAACGTCAGACACCTTGCGGCAGTAACGGCGCCACTGACCGTCGCCAGCACAACCCAAGAGGGATGCGGCCCGGCCCGAAGCCGCCCCGCAGAGCCTGCACCACGGCCGCAAACCGAGGAAAGGTCAACACCATGTCCGAGAGCACGACCACCACTGAACTGACATCGCACTACATCGCCCAGGTGACCGGCGACCTTGAGCGCAACCTCAAGGAGCAGGAACGCATCGGTGCGGAAATCACCGCCCTGCAGGAGCAGTTGTCCGCCCTGCAGCAGGACCACACCGTGCTGGTGAACATGCAACAGGCACTCGGCATCCCGGAAACACAGGCTTCGCCCGCAACTGCGCCCCCCGAGAGCGCCGCAGTACCCTCTCCCCGGCAGAAGACCGACGCCGGGCAGAGCGGCAAGCGGCAAGCCAGGAAGACCACAGCCGCGCAGGGAAGCCCGACGGCCAGGAAGTCCGCCGCCAAGAAGCCCCCGGCCAAGGCTGCAGCCGCGAAGACAACACAGCCCACCCTGGTGGAACTCATCCGCAGCCACCTCACCGAGCAGGGCGAACCCCGCTCCGCGGCGGAAATTTCCACCGCTCTCAGCCAGGCCCATCCCGAGCGCGGAATCAAGACCAAGGTCGTGCGCGTCACGCTCGAGGGGCTCGTTGCCAAAAGCCAGGCTCAGCGCACCAAGCAGGGCGCCTCGGTCTTCTACACTGCTCCTGATCTGCCGGAGCAGGCCGCACCCACGCACTCTGAGGAGCAGTCCGCCCCAGCAGACGCCTGACAGCGCCGCGGTGTGCCATGCCGCGAGGCGGCGGACGCGGAGCAGACCAGGTAGCGGATCTTCCTGGGACCCGTCCCATCGCTTCACCTGCGTCGCTGCTGATGTGGCCGAGCAAGCAGTGCAGGACCAGGACCGTCCCCCGGGCCACACAGGTGACCGACGCAGGCACGGCACCTCTATGTTTTTGGCTTATGCACGGTCAGTAACAAGCCAAAGCCAACCGGCAGGCTGTGCCATGCGCTTGCTCCGGGCACAGTAACCAAACCGGTCTATCGCGGGCCGGGTACGGCGAGCAGACGCAGCACAATCTCGGGGGACGATGATGCTGTCGGAGTCGCTAGTGGCTCTTGCCGCGGCGGGAGGCACCGCGGTGGTCCAGGCTGTAGGTACAGACGCGTGGGGGGCAGTCCGCGATCGCACCGCTCGGCTGTTTGCCCGAGGCGACGCAGACAGGCACACGGCGGAAGTAGCACGGTTGGAGGGAACAGCCCGGGACCTGGCAGACCAGCAAGGCGCGGGTACTGCCCTGGTCCGGTGGGAGTCTTCTTGGCGGGCCCGGTGGGAAATGCTGCTGGATTCCCTCGCAGATGCAGAACTCCGCACGGCAGCCGACGAATTGGCACAGGTGATTCGCCTTGCCGCTCACCATGCCAGCCCCACCGGCATCTCAGCCGACGATCATGGCATGGCGGTCGGCGGTGATGTCTCCATCAACGCGGAATCCGGCTCGCTGGCCGGCGGCGTGGTGACCGTGGAAGGGGGCATCGAACTGGCAAACCCTTTCGAAGGCCCCTCACGGCCCCAGTAGGCAAGCAGACTCCCCCGGCTGGACGACCGGTGCGTAACGTGTCGGCCCAGCTGGGCGGTGTGGCGGCAGGCCGGATGGAGATCGGGCAACTGGTGCTGAGGGCTCCGGACCTCCCCGACCGGGGAATTCTGGTGACGCTCGCCCCGCCGATGGGCGAGCGGGACCCGCGCTACCCGCTGCGCGGGCGTGAGGCGCTGCTGGAGCACGTGGTGAGCGTGTGCCACACCGGCGGCGGCGGAAAGCTGCTTGTCCTGCACGGCCTGGGCGGGAGCGGCAAGACAGCCGTGGTCCTGGAAGCGATCGCGCGCACTCAGGAATGCTGCCCCGCATGCCGGAGAACGGTGTGGTGGATCGACGGGCGGCACGAGGAAGGTCTGCTGGCAGGCCTGCGGGCCGTGGCGCGGCAGACCGGCCTGCAGTCGAGCAGTGCCTGGGGTGCTGATGCGGCCGATGTGCTGTGGAACCGGCTGAGTCTGCTGGCGAAGAGATGGCTCTTGGTACTGGATGGGGTTGACGACCCGGCCCTGCTGGACGGTCCGGGGCACCTGGCTTCGGGTACAGGGTGGGTCCGGCCGCAGGCGTGCCCAAGTGGAGTTGTCATCGTTACGACTCGCAATGGCGGAGATCCGTCCTGGGGCACTGAGGCTGCTCTGTTGCCGGTGCGATCGCTGCAGGCCGACAAGGCCGCCGAGGTGTTACTCGACCATACCGGTGATGCTGCTGGGCTGGCTGCGGATGCCCGCAGGCTGGCCCAGCGGCTGGGCGGGCTGCCGCTGGCGCTGCATGTGGCGGGTTCGTATCTAGCTGAGGTGATGGGGATGCCGGATGCCTTCAAGGGCCCGGAGACTCCCGACAGCTTTGCCGCGTACGTGCAGGCGATGGAAGGGGGATCGGCTCCGGCTGACGCGCGGCAGGCGGTCGCCGAGACGTGGCGTATGTCGATCGAGCTGATGCGGCGGCGCGGTTTCACCGGGACTGATCGTCTGCTAGAGGTCCTCGCGGCGTTCTCCGATGCCCCTGTCCCCCATACGTTGCTGCTGCGTCCCGCTGCTCTCGCTTCGGCCGTCGACGACTTCACTCAGATCAGCGGGCCGACGCTGTGGCGCATGCTGAAGGAACTGGCGGCCCTGGGGCTGCTCGATCTGGTGTCGTCGACCCGCGCGCCGGACGACGTCGTGGCCGTTCGGCTGCATCCGCTCATTCGTGATCTCAGCCGTACTCCTGCCGCTTTGAGCGCGGCCGTCCAGCTCGTGTCGGCGGCCTTGGAGCTCGACGATCTCGGTTCACCGGAGGATCCCGAGCGCTGGGCGGCATGGCAGGCGCTGACCCCACACGCTCTGGAGCTGGCTGATCAGATCGCAGTCTGCGCGGAGATGAACACGCAGACGCAACTGTCCGGCGCCGATGTGGCCGAGATGGCAGCACGCCATCTACAGGCGCTGGGCCTGTTCGAACAGGCCCAGCAGCGGTACGAAGCGGTACTCGCCGTGCGCCGGGCCCTGCAGGGCGATGAGCATCCTGCCACGCTGGACTGCCGCCACTTGCTGGCCAGTGCCATGCATGACCTGGGCGACCTTCCCCTGGCTCGCGCCGGCTACCAGGCGGTGTGGGAGATCAGCAGCCGAGTGCGCGGTGAGGAGCACACGGACACCCTCACCGCCCGCCACGAGCTGGGCCGGGTCCTGCACGATCAGGGGCACCTGGAAGAGGCCCACGAGCACCTGTCGCGTGTATTTGCCGCGTGCAGCCGACTGCACGGCCCGGGGCATCCCTACACGCTGACAGCCCGCCATGAGGTGGCCCGTGTTCTGCACCATCGGGGCCAGTTGCCGCAGGCACGGTCCGAGTACGAGGCGATCCGCGCGATCAGACGCCAGGAGTTCGGTGCCGCCCACCCGGGAACGCTCACGGCGCAGCACAACCTGGCGGCCGTGCTGCACGATCAAGGCCAACTGCGGCGGGCCCTGGAGGAGTATCAGGCAGCACTCGCGGGACGCCGGAGTGTGCTGGGAGAAAGGCATCCGCGGACCCTGCACACCCAGTACAAGACCGCGCTGGTTCTTCGTGACCTGGGCAACGACGCAGGGGCGGTGGAGTTGATGACCGCTACGCTGCGCCTGAGCATGCTGGTTCTCGGCGCATCGCATCCACAGACGGCTCGTGCCGAAGATGCCCTGCGCGCCTGGGGATCTGACCCGGTGCCGACGTCGCCGGCCGACTCCTGACGCCGGCCGACCCGGTCACGCCACGGTACGCAAGGAGGGCTGGGGGTCCACTGCGGGCAGTCCTACTCGGGTGAGCGGACGGGCACACGCGGGTGACTGTTCAAGGACCTCACCACTGCGGTGACTTCACGCAGAGAGCGGACCGTGGTCTTCGCTCCTGCCCGCTTGAGCATCGTTGCCTGATCAGGTGTGCTGGCCACGCCGATGAAGCGTACGCCGGCCGCCTGGGCGGCCAGGGCATCGGCTACTGACTCGCCTAACAGAATAGTGTGGTCCTTCGACGATCCCAGGGAAGCGGACGCCAGAGCCACGCCGTGGGGGTTGGGCTTCATCAGGCGGGGATCCTTGGGCCGTCCGAAGACGCTGAGCCGCTGGCTGTCGACCAAGGGCGCCAGAGTTTCCAGGAACGCCTTGACCGCGCTTGCAGAGTGGTCGGTCACCACCCCGAGCCGCCAGCTGCCCGCGGTCAGGACGCGGAACAACTGCTGGACGCCCGGCAGCGGGGGGACCTGCCGCGCGGCTTCGGTCTCGTGCGCGGTCAGTATGTGGTCCAGGCGGCGGATCTGGGAGGGGCTGCCGGAGGGGACCAGGGCACGCAGCAGGCCGACCGGATCCGTGGGCGTGCGCGGTCCCGTCGACAGACGCAAGGAGTGCGCCGCGTGGACAAGGCTTTGAGAGACCGCTTCCAGGTTCGTGGCAAACAGTCGGCACAGCAGGCCATCGAAGCTGAACAGCACGGCATGGGCCGAGGCAAAGTACTCGCGCAGTTCCCTGGCTGGAACATGTCCGGACAGCTGCGACTCCCTCTCGCGCAGGAGCCTGCTCACTCCGGGGTGCAGGGCGTCGTACCACGAGCGGTAGGCCTGACAGTGTTCGTCTCCCGCATCAGAGATCTGGTGGACGCCCAAGGTGCCTCCCGGACTCGGAAGCGAGCGGCGCATGCTGGAGGGAATGTTCAACACACTCGCCTCGCTCTCCTGCAGCTGGGTAGGCGACAGCCATAAACCGAAGCGACCGACAAGGTGGAGCAGGGCCAGAGCGCGCCAGGAGTCGCTGGGCAGTGCACAGCGGAAGAACGCATCCAGCCGGCCGGGGAGCGTCGACGTCATGTGCGTTAGCCGGCGCCGTTCGGTTTCTGCGGCATGGCGGGCAGCGGCCTGCTCGTCAGCCGAGGCGCCGTAGTGTGCGCTCGCCTCGTAGCCCGCCAGCCGGCGCTTGACCGCACGGACGCGTCCGATCTCCTGCCCTACCAGGCGGGCGACAACCAGCGGCGGCCTGCGGAAGACGTCGGCAAGTTGCTGGACTGAGGGATCGTCCGGGCCTGGAAGGGACAGCTCTCCCGGAATCACATAGGTGTGCTGCACAGCGGCCAGCAGCGGGTGTGCCCGGGCAACCCGCTCCTTCGACGCCGGGATATTGGCCAGGTAGGTCTCCAGCCCGGACACAGAGACGCCGAACAGTTCGGCGACCGCCGGTACCAAGGCATAACTGCGCGGGGTAACGAGCCCTTCGCATTCCAGGCGCCTGTAGTTGGCATAGGAGACGGCCAGCTGATCAACGACGTCAGTGACTCGAAGGCCGCTGGCCCTGCGAAGCTCCGCCAGAGTCCACCGCTGCGCCGAGTCACCATCGGCCAGGTCCAGCGGAGACACACCCAAGGCGTCTGCCAGCAGCTGAATGCGAGGGGGATCGGGACTGTACCGGCCGTTTTCGTAGGCGAGGATCTGCGCCTTGGTGGCCTTCACCCTCCGGGCCAGTTCCTCGGCGCTGAGCCCTTGGCCCCGATTGGCGCGGGCCCGCGCCCTGCGCAATGACGGCCCGTCAAATGGTGTCTGTGCTCCGCGTGCCATGACGACTCCCCCTCCGACATCGGGGTACAGTTTAGAAGCAAGTCGACAGGCACCAAGGGGCCAACTTGCACACCCACATGGCACGTGAGCTGGCTCCTTGCGGATTTCGCCTCTGCACTCAGGCGTGATGAGTACGCAGACCGGGGAAATTGACTCTCCGCGGGCTGGCCGCCAGCCAGGCCGTGGAGTGTTGCGCGCACCGAGTCTCATAACCCCGCACCGCTGGATGCGGAGCGGGATCATGAGGTCTCACGACAGAAGCGGAACCAAGCAACACCCCGAACCGTCCTGATTGCAGCAGGATCCGGTTCATCGGCTCCCGGGGCCCCGGTTGCCGAGCGGCAAAGCCCTATGCGCTAGTGGTGCGTTGGTCCCCGTCTCTGGGCCCTTGCGTACCCGTAGGCGGCCCGTCAGGCGGGGAACACTTCATCCTCTTAATGCACCTCCCTTCGCTGATGGCACGGAGATCGTCAATCAGCCAGAGGCGAGGATCACCCTATAACGCACCTGTGACAGGCGTGAACGCGGTCGCACTTCGAGGCCATTGCGAGCAGAGACTGCAGTTGACAGGAAGAGCTATCTGATCTGCTCGGGCTGACCCTATGCAAGTCGCCAACTTCGGGCGGACTGCCGCCTTTCCCAAAGAGGCGCCAGACGGCGATTCTTGAACACCTATCACTTTCATACTTTCCCACTTATGTGAAGTGTCGCTTGAGCAGCAAGCACTCAGATATCGCGCGCGAGGCGCGCCCCATCCGACACACGCGGGCCAGGCGCTCGCGAAGACGTCACGTCGCAGGGCGCTGGCCGACGTTGTGCTCATATACCCCAGGGGCATCACAGGAGCACCCGCGTGCAACCACCCCCCAAGATCATTTAAAGGTGTCGGTGACGTACCGCGCCATATGGGGCTCAGTCGACCGCGCTACGGGTGTCACCGCCGTACGGGAGCACCAACTCACCGGGAACGCATGGACAGGCACCGACACAAGGCCTCGATGATCACCGGCAGTTGTCAGCCAGGTATCGCGCCTCGGCCCTTGCCCAGTCCAGCAGAGCCATACACCGTCATCACGCGGCCTGCCGCACATCGGTCTCTATCTGCGACCGTTGTTCGATATCTGCTATGTGCCCGCCCCTCGGCTGCAAGCCCTCGACGCCACGCCGGCGGAGCCGAAATGAGGGTGGGCCACGACCTGTGCGGGGCAGGGGGACCTGCGTGCCATCCTTCCATCCCCGAGATCGTCTTGGCGTTGCCCATGACGCTGAGCTCCGGCCTGCCGCAGAGATCGGATGAGGTAGGTGGAGTCGTGTGAATCAGCCGGCAGGCGACGCCCAGTGGGAGGCATTGGGGCACGGCCTGCTTACTTCACTCGCGTTCGTCGGTCCGCTGCTCACAATGGTGGTCAACTTGGCAGTCAGTGCCGTGGCGTCGGCGGAGGGAGAACCGACGCCAGTTCCCCTTCACTCCTCCCTCCAGGCCAAAGGCGCCCATGACCGGGCGGTCTCCGCCCGGCCGAGGAAAGCATCGCCCGTGGCGGCCGGGACAACCCGACGGCGGCAGACGGCGCGTCGTGCAGCCGATGCAGGGCCCGCCCCGCGCGTCCTGCTCCGATGCCTCCGCCCGAAACCGAAGGAGATGCCATCGTGACGGCATCTGCCGCTGACCCGCCGTTATCAAAGCACCGCGCCAAAGCAGGACAAGAAATCCAGCGCAGGCGTTGCACGCCTCAGCCATCTTGCTCCCCTCACGGTCATGAGCAACGCGGCCAGGGCAGCCCGATGGTAGGGCGCGCCGATGAACCAGCATCGTCCATGCAGGGTCAGGGACGAGAGGGATACGACGAGTTCGCCAAGTTCGTACGAGCAGAGCACAAGCAGCTCGTACGGTTCGTCGCCACCCTCGGAGCCACATGGGAGGAGGCAGAGGACGCCGTCTCGGAGGTGCTGACCGAACTCCTGCCCCGCTGGAATAAGATCCGAAGCCCGCGCGCCTACTGCCGTCTGGCCGCGGAACGCGCCTACGTCAACACTGAGGTCCGGCTGCGTAAGGCGCCCGACGCAGCCGCGCGCGGGTTTTGGGGGCCCGCCCAGCAGAGCGCGACAGATGCGTATGAAGGCCTCGAGCGTGATGACGCACTGCGTCATCTGCGGCGGTTGGACCAGGAACAGCGCCGTGTGATGGCGTTCCTCTACGACGGCTATACGCCCAAAGAGATCGCCAAATTGCTGGACAAGAAGCCCGACACGGTTCGTTCGAACATCCGGCACGCGCGCAATCGGCTGATGAAAGCCATCGCCGACGAACAGGCACTCGAACTGAGCGAGGCCGGCGCTCAGTTGGAACCGAAGCGTCACCTGGGGGGTAAGTGAAAGTGGAGGAATTCAACAGCTGGGACAACAGGAAGATCCCGCAGCAGAGCTACCGGGTCATTCTCTCCGAGGAGAACGATCCGGTAGGTGAGGCTCTCATCGCCGGATACATGGCCGAGGTGGACGAGGCTGCCGATCAGATCGTCACTGCCCAGAAGACGGACGAGCTTCTGCTGAAGATCAAGGTCAGCGCATTCACGCAGGCGGCGGTGGAAAGCCACGAGTCCGGGGACGACACGCTCACCAACCTGGTGATTCAGCGTGATCTGCTGGAGTCGGCCGACGATGCCTGCCCGCCCCAGCGCCGCAGGCGGGCGAAGTGGGGTCTGCGGTGGGCGCTGGCCGCGCAGTTGACGGCGACCGGCCTGGTGCTTGTGCAGCTTCCCGCCGGCACCGCCGGCAGGAGTGCGGCTTCTAACACCGTCACCATCGCCGCCATGATCGCTTCCTTCGCCCTGACCGCGGTGATGCTGCTTCGGCGGCCCGTGGAGCGCCGCGCGATCAGCGGTCTGGGTTGTGAACCCATCCCGTTGTCCCGCAGTCGCAGAATCGTGGACGTGGCCGTGGCCATGGCCGCGCTGCTGATGACGGCGCCGTTGATGGCACTGACTGCCGCGGCGATCGCAGCGCGGGGCGACCGGCCGGTGATCGAACGCAACATCAGGGTCGGCCAGGGCGGTTACCCGATTCGCCTGCTGAGGCACCACCGTGCGAAGACATCGTCCCGCCCCAGCAGATGGCTCCAGGTCGTCGAGCATTTTCCGCGTCTGTGGAATCTGCTGCGCGGTGACCTCACGCTCGTCGGCCCCAAGCCCGAACCGCCGGAGGTGGCAGCACGCTATCCGCAGGACTGCCGCTGGGTCTTCCAGCACCGGCCGGGGCTCATCGGGGCCGTGTACGAGGACACCTGGCACCTGGAGACGGATGCAGACCGCTACCTGGCCGAGGTGGTTCCAGCCCAGGTGAAGGTCTTGTGTGAGCGCGTGCTCTTCAACAAACGGCTCGGGCCCCGCCTGTTGAGCAATGCAGCCTTCGCCATGCTCGTCTTCCGGCCTGGCTCCGGCCCTCAGCTGGGCATTCCCCTCCGTCCTGATTCCGGTACGTCGGTGGCGGACGAAGAACGCGGAGAAGGTCCGGCGCCGCAGGTAACCACGGAGCGGGTCCGTCTTGAGCGCTGGTCCCTGCACGAGACCGCAACGGCCTAGGAAAACAAAGGGGGTTGGTGCCTGCCTGGGGCAGGCACCAACCCCCTTGTCACCTCCCCGCTACGACGAACACCACGGCTAGCAGGATCAGGGTCAGCGCACCGGCCGTGCACATCACGAAGTACGACCCGCTGGTCACGTATGAGCCCAGTCCGGTCACCGCAGCGGAGTTGAACGCTGCGACCTTCTCCGACGTACTCATCTTCGCCGGTGAGCCGGAGGGAGTCTCCTGATCTTCGCTGTCCCTCTGCAAGGCGGCCCCTTCTGACTGTTCAGGAGTAGATCAAGCGCGGGCCCACAGCCGCCCGGCGTGGCCCGCGTCATGTAGAGCATCTCGGCCCTCTCGGCGTGCAACACGCTCCGTCAACCCCAGGCCAACCGATCAGCATGATGCAGTGTTGCGATCAACTGCACCAAGACAGGGCCAGAAGGCATCACAGTCGCTCTCAACCACACAGCGAGCAGGAGGCGCCCGCGAAGCCGTCCAAGGCCACCACCTTGGGGTTCGGAGAAGGGCGTTGCGGCCCTGAGCGCAGTACCAAGGCGCGCGTACGGGCTCCGTGACCGTCTCCAGGGGCCACGTGGAGGAGCAATGCTCAGGACTTGTGGATCGGCCTTCGGGACGGGACGCGAAGGGCGTACCTTCCCGAATGATCTACAAGTCACCGAGTAGAGGCCCGCGTTCGCAGCGCGGGTCGGGAAGGCCCGCCCGTGCTCAGAAGCTGTGTCACATCTCCTTTTCGCAGGTCACGGGGGTGTGAAGGATGGTAGGGATCCCGTTTGCCGTTCGGTTGGGCGTCGATGGTCGTTGTTCCGAACGAGCAGCGGCAGCGTGTTGGCCTTCAGGTGGTTGCGAGGGTGACGGTCGACGCCTCGGTCCCGCGGCGGGGGCGGGCAAGGCGTCGGGACATGAGGGTGATGAAGGCCCACTGGATGTGGGCTTCGGCGTGGGACATCAGGCGTTCGTAGTCCCTTGCGTTGCGCCGGGCCCGCATCGTCCAAGAGTTGCTCCGTTCCACCACCCACCTCTTCGGCAGTAGTACGAAGCCCTTGGCGTCCTTGGGGCGGGGTACGACCTTGATCGTGATGCCCAGCGCATCCTGGGCCCAGGCGCTGAACTCCTCGCCTCCGTAGCCGTTGTCCGCCCAGACCAGGACGATTTCAGGGTGTTCGGCGTGGAGGCGGGTCAGCAGGATGCGGGCCGCGTCGCGGTCCTGGACATCGGCGGGGGTGACAAGCAGGTCGACGAGCAGGCCGTCCTGGTCAACAAGAAGATGCCGCTTCCTGCCGTTGATGTGCTTGTTCGCGTCGTATCCGCGCGTCGCGTTCGATACGGTCTCCGCGCCTTTGACGGACTGGGAGTCCACGATCACCCGGACCGGCCAGGGACAGCGCCGACGGTGCAGCCGCAACCGTCGGCGGAGTTGGTCGAGGATCCGCTTGAGCGCGCCGGCCTTCGCCCAGCGGGCGAAGTAACCGAACACGGTGCGCCACGGGATGCCGAAGTCGGCGGGCAGCGCGCGCCATTTGGCCCCGTTGTCGGTGATGTAGCGGATGGCGTCGACCACGCGACGCCGGGGCCACTTCTCCGGGGCTCCGCCCTTCGGGGTCTGGCAGGCGGGGGTCGGGAGGAGCGCCTTGAGCAGGACCCATTCGACGTCGCTGGTGTCGGAGGGATAGCGGTAGCGGGGCAGCAGCATGACGGTGCCGGGCCGCGACCGGTGGATGGGGCCAACTTCGGGGCGGTCGCGGCCCGTTGCCTCTCGTGCTCCGGTTCACTCCAGGCTGGCCAGCAGCTGAAGGGTGGACTCGATCGCACCCATCTGCGCCATGACCGTTCGGATGTAGGGGTCGTTCGGGGTCTTCTTCTGGTGCGGGAGGAGGGTCCCGGCGATAAAGTTCTCCACCCGGTGGTGGACGGTCTCGAAGAACGCCCGTTCGTAGCCGATCCACACCTCCGGCGCGTCGTCCAGCATGCGGTATCCCCATCGTTTGTCCCAGGTCACGGGCGGAAGGCCCTTGGCGACCGCGACCTTGCGCAGATGCGCGAGCCCGGTGTGGACCTGGGCGCGGGTGCGTTCGGTGGCGGACATCAGCTGGGCGATGGTCAGGCCGGCGGGACGGGCTTCCAGCAGAGCGCTGAGGATCGCTTCGGCGTGGACGTGAGCGGGGACACCCCGCCCCATCGCCTACTCACCCGAGCCTTTCAGCAGCTTCTCCAGCTGCTCGTCCAGGTCGACCTCTCCGCGGGTCACAGCGTTCTCGATCCAGTCGGCCGCGGCGCGTACCCGCGAAAGCCCCCGCCCGATCGTCTCGCGCTCACCGTCGTCGTAGTGCTCGCCGCGCAGGTTCGGCACGATCCGCCCCGCCGTCGCAACGAACTGCGCGCAGGCCGCGACCAGGTCCATGAACTGCGCACTATGCTCCATGCGCTGCAACTGCGGGGCGGCCTCCTGGTGCACGAACTGGGCCTGCTGGCGGAACCGGTCGAACTGAGCTTCATTAACGGCGTGCCTGGCCGTGTCGTCGGCCATGGCCTTCGAGGCGATCGCCGGGCGGCGCAGGAAGTCGGTGGTCACCACCGCCGCGACCGCGTCGTCGCTGGCCAGGTCGTGGATCGCCTCCACCTTCTCCTGGACACTCTCCGGGGAGTCGACCTTCCAGCCCACCACCCGCTTCGCGCTGTCGTGCGTCCAGCGTGGCGGACCTCCGCGCGGGTTGGGCGGGGGGTTGCTGACCGCCTCGAAACGCTCCTGCTCATCGGGAATGCTGGCCAGCACCTTGTGGATGGTGTGCGAGACGTCCGCCCGCCGTCGCTCCTTCGGCCAGCGCGAGGACAACCAGCCGTAGCCGGGGAACACCGTTCCTGCCCATGGAGGCCACGCTAAGCGTCAGCGCGTGATCACGTCACCCGAGCGGCCGACGCCCCCTGCCGCGGGGCAGATCGCCCCTCAGCAGGGCACTCACCAGTGCTGTGCCGACTCCGCCCGATAGCGTTCGATCCACTGATTGTTGAGTTCGTCTGCCTGCCGCTTGTGCCTGGGCGCGATCGCGCGCCCCTCAGGTGACCTGAGCCCAAGGAAGGTAAGGATGCCTTCCGTGACACCGGCCATGTCGGCATCGAGTTCCTCGTAGCGAACCCGGAGCGGATTGATCCCGCACGAGGCGAACCATGCATCCCACGCCACGTTGTGCTCATCGATGATCTGTACCAGCTCGCCGATACGGGCCGCGTCGAAACCGGGCAGCTGCCCTCTGCCGCCGTTACCGCCGATTTCTCCGTTGCCGCCGATGTACCAGGTATCGGTCTGCTCTGCTCGCAGCCAGGACACGGCCTGCGCCAGGACATCCTCACGCCGCAGATAGACGAACCGCGTGCGGCCGAAAGCCCTGTTCAGCAAGGCCATGTCCTGGCCGCCAAGGTCCGGATAGACCCTCGCCAGCTTGTCGACCACCTCGTCCAGGGTCCCCCACATGAACTTCGCCCCGAACACTCCATTCTCGGTCCGACCAGCGGCAAGGGCTGCCTGCACATAGTCCGCGTAGTCAAAGCCGCGCTGATCAGAGCGCGGGATCTGCCACCTGTCAGCCCACAGCGACTCGTCAGGAGCACGGAAAACGCCTGCGGCCGACCGGCAACCCCAGTCGACTCCAACAGCCCAAGTAGCAACGAACTACCGGTACGAGGAGTGGCACAGATGAAGTACGAGTCGACCTGTTCCGCAGCGTCCGTTCGCATCGTCACAACGCAAGGTAAGACCGCCTCGATCACGGCACGCAACCTGATTACTGATCGACACGCGACTGTCGTGTACGGATCAGACACAGCTTCTGAGCGCTTCACTTGGTTCTGGCCGCGCTTCCGTGACAACTACGGCAGATCCCCTGTCCGCCGTACGTCACTGAGTCGACCGTTCACAGACACGTGGCCAGGACCTCGCAGTTGGCCGGTGAGTGCTCCCCGGACGAGTCAGCGGCGGCGCAAGGCGCGGACTCCGACGTCATAGGACATAGCCCCGAGAGCGAGGATGACCAGAGGCCAAGCCAGAGGTGAGTCAGGCGGCACGGTGCCGCCGGCGAGGAGGGTGGTTACGGAGCCGGTGGTGAGCATGGCTGAGACGGCTGGTCCGCTGGGCACCCGGATCACAACGGCACGCCGAGCGGGCTCAGTCGCGTGAGCTTTCCCCCTGCTCATGAGGTACCCCTAGCTGCGACGGCCCGGGCGCGGTCAGTGTGCTGCTGACCGAGGCGCTTGAGTTTGCGGCGGACCCGCTCGCCGAAAGCGACCGGGTCTGCAGCCCCGAGGTAGAGCGCAGCCTCGGTCCAGGTGGCGACCCCCGGATAGGTCCGAGCCAGAGCGACCTCCCTTTCGAGCGGCTGGAGCGCATTGAGAATCCGGACCAGTCGGACGTCGGCGGGTTCGACAACTACTGCGGTCTCCTGCGGATCGAGGCTGTCAGCCACCAGGTCGTACAGTGTGAGGTCATCGCCCAACGGAGTGTCCAGTAGCAGGATCCGCGTTCCATTGGTTCGGCGCCGCCACAGTGGTGTCAGCTGCCGGTGGATGACCCGGGCCTCGGCCTGTAGGACGCCCAGGGCCGCGGGCATGAGGGGGCGGCCGGCGTGCAGCGGGTCGGCCCAGCCGCCGAGAAGTGCCGTGGACACTGCTTCTGCCCATCGGGCCTCCCACCTCAGGCCCAGCACCTCGGTAGTGAAAGCCCGCACGGTTCGTTCCTGGCCGTTCAGCGCCGCCATGCGGGCTTCCAACGCTTTCACGATGTCGGGGAGAAGGACGTCGTACGAAAACGATCCGGCCTGCACTACCGCCACAGGGTCGGTCCAGGACACGCCGCCGCCGCTCGGGAGGATGTCGCAGCTGTCCTTCAAGTGGGGGGTGGACCTGACGGCCACGGTAAGGACGTACGGCGTCTCCACGGAGGCCGCGACCGGCTCGACCTTCCCAGTGCGCAGATCAATTCGGACCTGATGCTGTGCTGTACGTCAGAAAGCAAAGGCCCGGATGCTAACGGGGTCCTCTCCTGTGGGGTCGACTGAGTAGGGGGAAGCAGAGCGGGGAACGACAGTCATCAAACGGACCTCCTCGTCTCGTTGGGCGAAGGTAGCTTCTCTCCTCGGTCCCCACAGGAGACTGTTCCGGCAATAAATCTCGAACTAGTCCCTGCGGCGCGCAGCACCTCGAATGCAGTGCTGTACCGCAATGGCTAACCACATCCCTCAGGCTGGGCATCTGCGGGGTGCTGGCCAGTGCATCCGTGAACGATCGACTCAGTGCCGTACGACTGGCAGTGCATCTGTCGTAGCTGTCACGGAAGCGCGGTCAGAACCCTTCACTTGGCCAGTTGAGCAATACGGCTGTGGGCCTGGAGGCCATGCTGGAGACTGCCACCATGGATGAGGTGCCCCGTGAGGAACGCTGCCCATACTTCAAGTGCACCGCGTGCGGACTGATCGGGGAACCGGACTCCGCCGACTACCGCCTCACCCTTGATCGTCAGCACGTTGACTGGACCGGGCCCATGACCGTGAGGTGCGGCTCCTGCCGCGCCACCTCCCAAATCGGTCCGTCCGATGTCCTCGAACGCCAGGCCGAACACGCCTGCCCCCCGCTGTGACCACCACACCGCGTGTCCTGCCGATGCCGACCGGGTCATCTGCTGGGGGTGCGGCCTCAACTCGCCCGGCCCCGCGTCGCTCGGCACCCGAGCGACGTATCTGCGCGACGTCGAAAGCGGCGCCAACCAGTGGGCCGTTGCCCAGGTCCGCATCGCCAAGGACGACGCCCGCGAGCGCGGCGACCTGCCCTATTGGGCATCGTGATCATCCTCGGACGCTCAACCGGCCAACTTGACCGCGCACCGGCCAACTGAAGCGCTCAGTCACAGTCCGGGCTCGCAGGCTGTTCGGGGAGCGGCCTCTACAGCTCGAACTCCAGGTGCTCGATGTCGGTGAAGCGCACTTCCTCCAGCTGGCCGGCGCGGCGGCCGTTGTCCTGGAAGTACACCTCCTTGAGCGCTTCGGCCGCGAGCTCCTTGAGCTCCTGGTCGGTGGCGCCGGCCTCCTTGGCGTCGAAGAGGCGGGCGGCGTGGCGGGGCGGCAGTGCGACGGTCAGGTGCCGGATGCGGTCCTGGTCCGTCGACCCGATCGGCGAGGTGTAGCCGAGGCGGGCGCGGGTGTCGATGACGATGCCGCCGGTGGTCGCCGCCCTCTCGCGGGCCTTCGCCCGGATCTGCGGCTGCCACCGGGCCCTCACCTCGCGCTCCAGGCGCGCGGCGAGGTCCGGGCGCGGCTTCTTGATCTGGTCCTTCACGTACCGCTCCACGGTGCGCTGGGAGACCCGCAGCATCTGGGCAACGGCCTTCGTGCCCTTGAGCTGCTTGACCAGGTACCGCATCTGCGCGCCGGCGCTCTTGGGCGCCGGGCGGGTGAACTCCTTCTGCACCGCGGCGTCCAGGCCGTCCCCGAACAGGGGCATCGCCTTCTCCTACTCTCCGTTGTCGACGTCGGTGGCGGTGCCGTCCTTGATGTACCGGGCGAGGTTGAGCTCCGGGAACTGCTCCCGCACGCCCTCGCCCCACAGCACGCTCTGGGTGCCCACGTTCGTTGCTCAAACCGGAGGCGGGCGGGAGCGTGACCGCCTCCGACGGTTCGGCCGGAGGCGACACCCCATGCTCTTAGCGCTCCTCCCGGCCTCTCACTGGTTTCCGGGGCCTGCGGCATGGATCAGGGCGACCAGGACGAGGAGTACGGCAGCGAGCTTGGTAACGGCGGCGGCGTCCCAACCCTGCTGGACGGCGAGAACCAGAACCGCTGCGACAACGTAGGGCCACGAACGGCGGGGCTGGCGGGGCGTAGGCATGTGGGTCTCCCGGCACTCGGTGATCGATTGGAGACTCAACATTCATAGGTGGTGTGATTGTTCGCCTTGGGGCATCGGCGTCATCGCAGGTGGCCGGTTGAAATCGGGGACAACGAGGCGGTTGTCCCCTGGACAAGTGGGGTGGCGGGTTGGATGGGGCGGCCGCTGGGCGACTTGCGGGGGCGTACCGAGCAGGCAAACAAGCTCGCGATCTGGCTGCGGAAGGTCACCGAAGGAGTGAAGGTACGGCAGCTGGAAGTTGACTTCCCCTATGGCAAGAGTGCCTGGACCGGATTTCGCAATGGCAGCAGCCTGATCCCGCAGGACTTGTTGGAGCAGGTCGTCGACCGGTACATCCATGAACCCGGCCTGCGTGCCCGCGAGTTGCAGGAGGGTCGGCTGCTGCTACGGGAGGCCCGAGGAGCCGCCGCGCTGCTGGAGGCCGGGAAGAAGCTGCCGCAAGCGGCCGTAGCCCGTCAGCGCGGGGGCACTGTGGCGGAGGCGTTCTTGCGACTCGACGACGCGCGGCTGCGCCAGATAGAAGCCATGCAGAAGCTCGCGGCTTCCGAGAAGCGGTGTGCACAGCTGCAGGACATGGTCTCCGTCCTGGAGAACCGGTGCACCCAGCTCGAGGTGGAGCAGGGCCGGGCTCGAGAGGAAGCGCGGGCGGAGCTGCAGCGGGAGCTGGAGTTGTCGATCGAGTACCGCCGCCAGGCCGACGAGCAGCTCGAGCATGCTCGCCGGGCTCAGCGTGAGGCATACGAGATCCGGCTGGCCGCCGAACAGCAGGTGGCGCGCGGGCAGAGCGAGCTGCAGCAGCAGGTCGAAGATGTCCCCGCGGGTGCGGCGGAGGAGGTGTTCCTCCCACAGGCGACTGCGGCACGGGACGCGGCGGGGCTGGACCTTCCGCCACTGGAGCAGATCGCGGATGTGCTGTGTGCTTCCGAGAAGCAGTTGACCGAGCAGGACCGAGAGCTGGAAGACCTGCGCGAGCAGGTCGGACTGGACCGTGCTGATCGACCCGGCGGGAACCCGGTGATTGTCTCCGGACACGTCGCGGACAACGACGAGGCGCTCCAGGCCACCGTTGTCCGCGACGAAGCAGCGGACAACGCAGACAACCCACTGACCGAGTCGTCGACGGCCGGGGGCCTGTTCGACCACCCCGATCAAAGTCCTGGCCAGGAGCCCCCGCACAAGGCGGACTGGCCTGAGCTCGCGGCCGCACTGCGGGCGCAACGGAAACGAACGTGGCGGGACCGGCCGAGCCCACAGATTCGCCGAGCCCGGAAGAGACGCCGGGGCCGGGAAGCGCTTGGCCGTACGCCGTTCCCGCCCCCTCCGCCCTTCGGCGGCGGCGACCCTGCGGCCGCCGCTGACACGCAGGCACCTGCGCCCAGCGCGCCTACCGCGACGGAAGGACACTCGAAACTGCACCTCGTTGGAACGGCACTCGTCGGCGTTGTCGCCCTCTTCGGCGTCTTGTACGGAGCGGGCCTGTTGATCAACCCAGCGGACGTCCCGAGGGACACCACCGTCCTCGGCGTCGACATCGGCGGCACGAGCAAAAAAGCGGCGGTCCGCAAGCTCGACGCCGCACTCGGCGAGCGTGCGACGGCCCCGCTGAAGGTGACCGTCGATGGCGAGCAGCACGAACTCAAGCCCTCTGTGGCGGGCCTGGCCATCGACACCGAGGCGACGGTGCACAAGGCCGCGGACGGAGACTACAACCCGGTCTCCGTCATCGGCTCGCTCTTCGGCGGTGCCCGCATCGCGGAGCCGGAGTTCGAGGTCGACGAGGAGAAGCTGACAACCGCGCTCGAGACCCTCTCCCGGGAGAGGGCCGAAGGACACGACGGCGGGATCAAGTTCGTCCCCGGCGAGGCCGTCCCCGTACAGGGCAAGCCACACAAGGCTCTCAACCTGGGCAAGGCGGCCACCGCCGTCACCACGGCATACCGTGAGCGGGCCGAGACCACGGAGAGCACACCCGTCCCCCTGCCGGTCGCCGTCCGGCAGCCCACGATCGACGACACCGAGATCCAGCGTGCGCTCGAGGAGTTCGCGAACCCGGCGATGTCAGGCCAGGTCATCGTCCGGACGGACGCCGTCCACCAGGTCTCGTTCAACCCGGAGGTGTCACTGTCGAAGGTCATCTCCATGAAACCCATCGGCGGCAAGCTCGTGGAGAGTTACGACCGCACGGTGTTGCGCGGCCTTTACGGTTCGGTGTTCGACGGCGTCCTCATCCACCGCGGCGACGGCAGCAGGACACCCGTCACGCCGGAAGATGTAATCCGGGCCCTGCGAAAAGCCTTGCGCGGCAAGACCGCCGCTGAACGCATCGGCGTGATCGAGACCGACCCCCGGTAGGAACGGCAGCCGATCCCCTCCTCCCGTCCAGACGGGTTTTCCCGTGTGCGGACTTCCCGGACCGCGTCGTTGCCGGGCGAGTGTGACCGTGATCGGCTCGTTGGGGCAGCGGCTCAGGGACTCGGCCAGCGCTTGTACGCCGCCGCTGGTCCATTTCTCATCCGTCGCCGACAGCGCTCGCCGGGCGGCCTTCCGCAGTCGGGGCAGGCGATGTCGTACTCCCCCGCTGTCCGGCGTCGGCGTCGCTCCGCCTCGGCCTACCGCTCCGCCAGGATGGGCTCGATCCGCTCGCACCGCACCGAACTGGACGACATCGCCGCCTTGGCCCACCCGCTGATGCCCGTGCACCTGCAGCCGCCCCGGATCGGCGTGCACCACCCCGCCGTACGGCTGCTGCCGGTGCCGCGGCCGGGCTACGACTCAAGCTCCCTCAGCCGCGCGGCATCGAGCGCAGCCAGGCGGTCCTCCTCCTCCCGGGTGGCCTCCTCCAACCGCTGTAGATCCTGGTAGGCGACTGTCCGGTCGGCCGTCAGCTGCGCGATCCGGTCCTCATCCGGCAGCGGCGCCCTGCGCTCGACGGCGATCTGCTCGAGGTACCAGTGCACCACCGCCTGCAGATGTCGACCGCCTGCTGACCCTCGCCTTCCTCCACGCCAGAGAAATCGGGCTCATCTGATGTGCCAGGCACGGCAACCCCTCGCTGTTGATCTTGATTGGGGGTGGCCATTCTCCTCCCCCGCGGAGCCGACCTCCGCAAGACGATCACGGCTTGCGGCACAAAACTGCGAGGCCACGCTCCAGTTAGCGGGGAGACCACCACGTGCCGGGAGACACCAGGCCGGGCATGGCGCAGCAGACCGCCGTGGTCCGCGCACTCAACTGCCCGCGACCACCGAGGAGGGAGAGCTGCAGCTTGGACGCCTCAACGTTGATCAACATCGGAGCTGTGGTCGTGTCGATTTCGGCTCTTGCCGTCTCTTCATGGCTGGCGAAGAACCAGTTCCGAGCGCAGCGGCATGCGAACCACGTGGGTCCGATCCTGGAGCTCCTGTCCGAGTTCCGCTCGCTCGAATTCCAACGCAACTACGCGTTCATCCGCGATGACCTGCCAGGTTTGTCGAGCGACAACGGCATATCAGGGCTTAGCGACGAAGCGCAGCGAAGGATCTACGACGTCGCCTACTTCTTCCAGCTCTACGCGATCCTGGCCTACCTCGACATCGTGGACGAGCGGTTCGTCAGCGCGTTGCTGCGCCGCCGGTACATCGAGATCTGGACTGCTCTGAAGCCATTCGTCAGCAAGGAGCGCGAACTCTTGGAGATCGGAGACAGCGCAGTCCTCCACATCCTGGAAGCCTTCGTCGCCAAGATGGAAGCCAGCTGCCCGGTTGACAGGCAGCGCCTGCTGAATGGGCAGCTTCGCCGCTAGCTTCTCCAATCGCGGCGCCGCCAGCAGCAACTGGACCAGCCCGCCGACCAGGGCCCGCCCACCGCACCCCCAGCCTGACCGAAGACGATCGCACGGACCGAGCATGGCCGGACGTCTGCTCCGATTCTGGGGAGTGGCGGCCGCAGTCACTCGGCGCAGGAGAGCTGCCCCAGCAGGCGACCACGATCAGCCTGTGCCGCCGCCAGGCTCGCCAGCTCGCCGACGTCGGTGAAACAGGGCCCGTTCCAGGCATCGGGAGCAGCGACGGCCTCGACACGAACAGCGGTCCCGAAACGCTGGGCCGCCTCATACAGCCGCTGCAGGAGCTCGAGCGCCCGGACATCCAGCGCGCCGATACGCGCCCACCACGTCCGCGAGGCCTGATCGAACTGGGCGACGGAGCGCAGCAGTTGCCGCTGTTCCTCGAACGCGGCCGGCCCTGCGGGTGCTGCGGCGGCGGTGACCTCCAGCAGCCACCGCACGGAGTTGGAGTGAGGAGTCGACGTCATAGTGCGGACCGTAGCGGTCGGCAACTGACAACAGCCCCGCACCGTATCGGCCGGACGTGTCTGAACCATCCGGTCCGCGGCATTCATCGCGGCCCTGCGACAAGTCAAAGCACTCGACGGTGCCGCAGCTACTCGTTCGCACGCGCGGAGGCCCGTCCTGGCGCTGCAGATCAGCGCCAGGACGGTGAGCAGAGCCGCGGCAACGGATGCTGCTCTTCTCCGCGACTGTGTTGCCCGCAGTACTTCGGAGAGCTGCCGCAGGCCTCGGGGACTGCGGCATCATCAAAGATCAGGCATGCCTTGCTGCCAGGTCAACACCGGGACGCCGGTGCGGAAAACATTCTGGTCGCCCTGGGACTGACCTGGGGTAATGCGCGTTCCGTCATGTCTGGAAGCGTTGTGGGGCTCTGGGACGCAGAAGCGGATAATCACGCACCGTGATGTTCTGGGGTGCAATGAAGGTGGGACGCACTTGAGGGAATTGCCTCGCTGGAGGGCGTCTGATCAGGCAGTCTGTGATGGCTGGTCTGCTGAGGGGGCAAGACCAGCCTAGGGACATGGATGCGGTTACGGCCTGGGGAGGGTTAGTACTGCGGGCCCGGATGCTGCAACATCACTAGCCATGAGGTGGCGGCAACCGCCTCGTGCACAACACCCAGTTAGCCCGCAGTACGTCCGAAGTCCCCTTTCAGTACGTCCCATTCGGAGAGTCCCTTGAAAAACCCGCTTTGCGGAACGTCCCGTCCGATAACAGCGCCGGAGGCCAGCGTTCTCATCGTGATCGTCATCGTCGCGGCGGTCCTGGCTGCCGCTGGGCTGCCGACTCTCAGCGTTCTGGTGCTGATCACAGAGGCGCTCTCGCTCGGCACCTGCCTGCTGCTTCGCCTGCGCCGAAACGACGCTGAGCGAGCGCGGACCGCGGAGGCCTGACCGGCTGATGGGACGCCGCGAGAACCCGATCGGGCAGTGCAGCAGATCTCTGCACGCGCTGGCGACCTGGCTCCGTGCGGGACGCGAAACGGCCGGCCTGACGTACGACCAGGTTGCCTCCCGTACGGAGTACAGCGCGGACACTCTCGCGCGTGCCGCATCCGGGCGCAGTGTGCCGCAGAACCTTGACGTGGTCACCGCCTACGCCAAGGCCTGCGGCCTCAGCGTGAAAGAAGCCGAGCGGCTGTGGAAACAGGCCCGCCGTGACGAAGCCCGCGCCCAGGGCGTGTTGAGCGGGCACCGCGGCGGCGTCCACATCAGCGTCGTCAAAGACTTCGCTGACCTCCACTCCGCGATCGTCGACCTTTACCACGACGACGGAAGCCCTCCCCTGCGCAGCCTCGATGCCCGCCTGGGAGGGCTAGGCCGCCTGCCCCGCAGCACCGTCGGCCGCGTCCTGAAAGGACGCTCGACACCCAGCAGGACCTTCGTGGCCGCCTTCGCCGAGGCCTTCGAGGTCCGCAAGGCGGACCTGCCGGAGTGGACCAAGGCATGGGACCGGGCCGACGCGGACCGCCGCAGTACGCGCGTGCGATCGAAGCGGTCGGGCAGGCACGGCCTCAGCCCACACCTCATCAGGCATGACCGCCTCACGCCGCGCGACCTACAAGTACTCATGAGTGAGATGGAAGCCTCCGCGCGCCATGAGCCCGCGCTGAAACTCCTGGTCCATATCCCCCAGCCCGAAGACGCAGAAGCCCATGCGTCAGCCCGTATGACCCGCGAGCTCCTGGTGGACCAGGCACAGCGCCGCGGCGACTTGGCCTGTCCTCAATGCCGACGTCCCTCCCTCGGATATCACGGCTCCAAGGGCTGGACCTCACAACTGTGCGCAGACTGTGCACCGTCTGAGACCGCTGGCGGGGCAGGAGACACGCCAACGCTCTCACTCCGGCTACCTGCCACCGCCGAGCGCAAGCCACTGCCGCAGCGCATCGCGCGCAGCTGGCCGGCTCCCACAGGCCCGTCCCTGACTCCCTCACAAACCGCCGACAGTCTGGCGACCGTCACGGACCCGCCGGCGACGCCTGCCGCCGCTCCTGAGATACCTCCAGACTGTGATTGCGCGTCCTGCCAGGGCAACTTGGGCATACCATCGCGGAAGCCGTCAGCTGGCACACCGACCACGCGCATCCGCATCAACATCCCTGGTTCCAGGCCCATTCTGCCCATCGTTGTCCGCGAACCAGCCGCAGGCCAGCCCACGCCTGCCGGCACTGAGCCTCAGAGCGATCCCTGGCAGGCGTCATGAGTCGACGAGGTAGGCCTTGGCTATGTCTGTTTCTTCGGAAGGCGTTTGTCGACGACTTCGGGAGTCACTCAAGCAGTGTCCGTCTGATCGACATCGATGACTTTTGGCGTCACTCTGCTGGGCGGAGGCCGTACTCGGTCAGCCACCCGAGCAGCTCCTGGCGGGAGGTATGGACGAGGCGTCCTCCAGTGAAGCGGGCGTCGTCGGTCACCTCTGCCACGCACTCGGCAGGGGGCTTGAACGACTGTGCTTCCTCGTCGGTGGTGAAGTCGGCCTCGGCGAGCACCAGACCCTGAAGGTGCCCGTCGAAGACGTCAACGCCCAGAGGAGGGACGCTGAGACGGGTCTTGGACATCAGCGCGGCTGGCAGCGAGGCCAGCACCTCATACTCGGCCGGCGACAAGTACGTATTCGTGATCAGGCCCTGGACGGCGCCGGACTGGGGGGCGGGGACTTTCTGGGTGAGCTTGATCTCGCAACGGCCGTCCGAGAATTCGGCACGACGTAGTCTCAGGCGTGTTCCCAGCAGATACCGGTCGGTGATCACGCGGGTGACGGTGACCGACGAGGGCGCTGGCGGGTTGGCCAGCAAGAACCGTCTCTCCCTCTCGACCCGGGCGTACTTGCCCGGGCGAATGCGAACCGTCTGGCCCTCCAGCCCGCCTGCCTTGTCTGTCATGGGGACAGGTTCTCAGCCGTCCCTTCTGGCTCAGCTGTATTTTTCAGCTGGCGTCGACCGGTTGGGCCTGGGCTTTGGTGTGGGCAAGTCGGTAGGACTCCGTGCCAGCCGTGTCGGGCTCCGAGTGCCGCGTCCGGGCCCTTCCCAGAACCCCCCACGGGGCAAGGGGCCGCTGCCGAGCCGCCTTCGGGGCTTGTCAGGCTGCGGCTCCGGCGGGACGGCTCGGCCTCGGAGCGGGCGCGGTCTGCCACGGCTGCGCGGACTCATGCAGCACCCGAAACGAGGTCCTCCTCGAGGAGGCCGTCACCGCCCCCGCCCAGGGCGCCAACTTCCAGCTGACCGGCGGTACTTGATACCTCGCCGTACGACAACGTCGACCTCACTGTGGCCCGCGCCCTCGACATCGACCAATCGACTACATGATGCCGTCGAGGTCGATGACCCACTTCACCTGATGCGTCTGCTCGGCATCTCTGCGCACACCGCGATTCGGTACAGCACCGCCGCCCTCTCCGAACGCACTGCGAAATGGCCACGGTAAGCACAGCCGTACCAGTGCAGTGCCTAATCTGGGCCGGCGGCCGACCAGACGATGCACCATCGGCGGGTTGACGTCGTCGAAGACTTGCAGGAGGCCTGGCAGCGCGTTCCGATTACTACTCTTGCCCAATCACAACAACGTTCACGCCGACTGCCCCAACGGGCTTCTCCAGCTCTGGGTTTGATTGCTCGATCAGCAGCCGCGCGACGCTACCCGGTTGGGCGTTGTCAGGTACGTCGATCACAGCCTGGAAAGCTTTGATCTCGCCCCACTGGAGCGTGAGCGGAATGGATCCAACATGTCCATCACCTGTGGTGGGATCCGTGATTCGCAAGGAATCTGACGGGATGGAGAAGGGTTCTCCTTCTCCATGTTGCCACTCGATTTGCCGCAGGCTGATCAAGTAATGCCCGTCATTGCCGGGCAGACCTGAGGTGTCGAAAGGGATTACCAACTGCTGCCCTGGTGCGACTTGGTGGGAGGATACATTCTGCTGCCCATAGTGGCGGTCATACTTCGCCTGATAGGTTCCGGACGCAGGATCCAGGGAAGTGGTCGCTTCCACGAAGAAGCAGAAGTGATCCGGAGTCGGAAGGCCGAACTTGGCGAAGTGCGTCGCCGGGGTGAATTCGACAGCCTTCTCTGGCTTGATAGTTGCACCGGCCTTGACGGTGAAGGTGATCGACCCGACGACCTTCGGCATCCAGGTTGTCGCTGGGCTGGAGCAGTAGAAGCGCGCGGTCACAAGGCAATCAAGGTCACCTCGATTCTTCACTTTTACTGAGAGCTTAACCGTCGCGTCCGGGTCCAGCGGACTAGACGGATCGTACGGGCTGTCGTCGAGGAGGATGCTAGGACATTCATAGAAGACCACACCAGGATCTGATGATGGCCTACTTCCGTCGTCCGTTGCCGTGTAAGGGATTACGAGGAAGGGACGAGAAATATGCTCGTTTTGCCCATTTGGCATCGGTGAATTCTCCTCAGGTCGTAGAGGCGGCCGCAGTCAGGTCACGTCGAGATAGCCGAGTGTTTCGACTGGGATCGGGTCGTGGTTGATGGACTGCCCTGGTGCCACCCGCCAGCAGGCGGCGGCGTAGCCACGGTCTGCGTCGGCGTTCAGGTTGATGTCCGAGTCCTGGGGAACTGCCCCGTCCTGATGCCGTAGCCATACCTCCGCGCCGAACTCCCCTACCGTGGGAGATGCGGCGTTCGGAATTCCAGAAAGGAACACGTCTGGCGTAGATGAAGGCGGATAGTGAGACGGATTAGTGGTCGGCTCCTCGATCGGCGAAGTCGGCCACAAGAGGTACTCAGCGCTTTCATCGCTCGAGGGCCGGTGCGGATGCGCGAGACCTGGTTCGGCCGGCAACTCGGTAAATTGCGCAAAACGCCAATTGCCGAGGTCGGCTTCCTCGGGGTAGAGCAGGCCAATGCGCTTAAAGGACTGAAGGCAAATCGACGCGATCTCGTGCAGGTAGACACGCGCGTTGTAGGTGTTTGCTACTACTCTGCATGCATCGTCGGACTCTAGGAACGCTGTGAGTGCCTCCATTGTGACCGTGGGGTTCCCCTGCTCATCCTCGTCATCTGACGTGAGGATGAAGATGGTGATGACGACAGCTACGATCCCGAGACACAGGATGAGAAGGCCTAGGCCGAAACAGCCATTGTCGGAGACCTGGCCCTGAACTGCCGGAACCCCGCCAGGAGTCGGCGGCCCCAGGTTGGGATCGTTCACGGGAGGGCCAGTGTCCGGGTCGTGTAGGGGGTCACCGGATGCCCCTGGACCGAGCACACCATCGTTCAGGGATCCGTCGAGCGTGCGAACAAGAAGATCCCCATCGATGTCAGGTGGAGTCGGCGCTTCAGGGAACGAATCGAGCAGTTCCAGGTGCCGCAGGAGTCTCTCGTAGCCGGCCTGGAGGTCCGGGGGAGCGGCAGGCGCACCGCTGCCCGAAGGGAACGCCTTACTAAGGGCTGTCGAGATCTGGTTCGTGATTGCGTCAGGCAATTGCCTGTTCGGGCCACCCAACGCTGCCAAGGATTCCCTCAATGTGGAGAAGGTAGGCCAGATTGCGGCGTCCTTGGTTTTCACCCGAAGCCATCCACCTACCGCGTACCGGGCGATCCGGTCGCGTAGAGGATGGGAGCGGCGGGGTCCGCCCACGGCCGTAGCCAGATAGCTGCTGCCGATACAGTTGGAGGAATAGCTTGTCAGAGCGCCGAAGGAAAAGGCTCGAGTCGCGGACGTTCCGTCCTCTGCGGCTGCCAACTCCCGGACGAGCGCATCGGTCCTGCGCCCTAGTACGACGTCCCGCCACGCCCAGTCGCTGACAGTCTGGTCGAATGTTGCGCGGTGCCCGGGTACATGCGAGTAGGGGGGTGTCGCTTTGCTCTTGAGGGCCTTCACGCGATCGACTTGGCCCTCCATGAAGCTCTTGAGGGATTTCATGCGTACGAGCAGATTCGTGAACTGCTGCGGGGTAGCACTGGCGGGCGATTTCGCCATTGCTTCAAACTCGGCCCTAAACGTATCCATCTTAGCCATGGCCTCGATGGCCAAAGCATAGATTGAAGCTGCCTCCTCCAAGATCTCGTGTTCGCTTTCGCCTTCGGTGGTGCGCTCAAGAAGGTGGTCGAAGAGAGCACCCAGCAGCGCATAGCCGGATTCCTCCTGGAGAGCTTGTTTCGTCTCCGACCATGTTTCGCCATGCTCTGAGGACGGAGCAACGGAGTCGAGGGTCTCCACTGTCGCGGCAATTGAGAGAACGTGGGCGCAGTAGTCGATCACTCTTCGTCTCCAGGGCGCTCGAGAAAGCCAGCCGGTACGGCGGGGCAGCGTTATTGAGCATGTCTCGCTGCGGTCACCCAAGCCAGCCGACAGATCCATTTGGCTGAGCATGGCGGCGGTGCCGGTCACAGCCGCTGGTGAACTGCGTCGACTCGCCTGGTGCGGGACTCCACGCACGTCAGTGCGACAAAGGAGGCAAACACACGGATCCGAGCCCCGTGGACCGAAGTAGGCCGGGTTTCAAGATGAACGTGCTGTCGGACGCGAACGGACTGCCTCTCCAACCCGCATGCGAGGCTCCATGATTAGTGGACTCGCGTACGAGTTCCTGTGGCCTGGCGTCCAGGATTCTCGGAACCTGCGCGCCTTCAATCGCTCGAAGGCCGATGAGGACCCCGCCACCTGGCAGCCGCCGGCCGGTTGCTACCGCTGCACGTATGCCACCGACTGGGTGGCCGTGAAAACCCGCTGGGGTCTCGCATGTCGGCAACGGCTCAATCTGAGACCACTTCCACCGGATGAATTGTGGCCCTCCTGGGCGGCCTGACTCGTTGAGTCAGGCCGGGAGGATGGGTGATCAGCGTGGAGGACTGGGCGGAGATCCGCCG
>NZ_JBQQBS010000026.1:0-130601 GCF_052245395.1 Streptomyces sp. 4N124 | reverse complement strand
TCGAACGCGCCGCCGTCCACGGCCCACCCACCAACCGCGACCTCCTCGTCCGCTCCCTGCGGCACAAGGAGTTCACCACCGCCCGCATGGACACCGGCTTCTACGACCGCCACCTCCCCGAACTCACCGCCCCCACCCCCGACTCCCACGCCCCCCTCGCCGCAGCCCTCGCCGACGCTCACTCCCCCACCTGCTCCCGCTTCGGCGGCTTCCGCAACGTCCCCTCCCAGCCCCACACCAAGCGCTACGACATGGCGGGCGAGGAACACGAGGTCCACTACCGGCACACCCGGGCAGGCCTGGAGGCGGACGGCGTACGGGTCGTCCACGCCGACGCGCGTCTGGTCGTACTCGAAATGGACGGCGTACAGCGCAAGTTCGATGTGGCGCGATACGGCGACGAGATCTTCGTCAACACCACCGCCCTCAAGGCCCTACCCCGCTTCCCCGACCCGACGACCCAGCACGCACCGGGATCCCTGCTCGCACCGATGCCGGGCACGGTGGTGCGGATCGCGGAGGGGGTGGCCGTAGGAGCGGCTGTACGGGCCGGAGAGCCCCTGCTGTGGCTGGAGGCGATGAAGATGGAACACCGCGTGTCCGCGTCGGCGACAGGAACGCTGAGCGCCTTGGACGTAGTACCTGGACAACAGGTAACGGTCGGCCAATTGCTGGCGGTGGTGGAAAGCGCCCCTTAGGGGCGCGGGGAACTGCGCGACCAGCCACATACCACCTGCACCCGGAAGGAGCCCCATGCTCCCCACTCTCGAATCCGAAGAACACCAGGCTCTACGAGCCGCAGTGGCCGCCCTCGGCAAGCGCCACGGCCGCACCTACACCCGAGAAGACCTCTGGTCCGAGGCAGGCAAACTCGGCTACCTGGGCGTCAACCTCCCCGAGGAATACGGAGGCGGGGGAGGCGGCATCGTCGAACTCTCCATCGTGCTCGAAGAACTCGGTGCCGCCGGCTGCCCCCTCCTCATGATGATCGTCTCCCCGGCCATCTGCGGCACGGTCATCGCCCGCTTCGGCACCGAGGCCCAAAAACGCGAGTGGCTCCCCGCACTGGCGAACGGCACGCGCACGATGGCCTTCGGCATCACCGAACCCGACGCCGGCTCCAACAGCCACCGCATCACCACCACCGCCCGCCGCGACGGCGCGGACTGGCTGCTCACCGGCCGCAAGGTCTTCATCTCCGGCGTGGACATCGCCGAGGCGACCCTCATCGTCGGCCGCACCGAAGACGCCCGCACCGGCAACCTCAAACCCTGCCTGTTCATCGCCCCGAGAGACGCCGAAGGCTTCGAGCGACGGCAGATCGACATGGAACTCAACGCCGCCGAGAAGCAGTTCGAGCTGACCCTCGACGACGTACGACTCCCCGCCGACGCCCTGGTCGGCGACGAGGACGCGGGCCTTCTCCAGCTCTTCGCCGGCCTCAACCCCGAACGCATCATGACGGCCGCCTTCGCGATCGGCATGGGCCGCTACGCCCTCGCCCAAGCAGTCACCTACGCGCGCGAACGCACCGTCTGGAAGGCCCCCATCGGCGCCCACCAGGCGATCGCGCACCCCCTCGCCCAGTCGCACATCGAACTCGAACTCGCCCGCCTGATGATGCAGAAGGCGGCCCACCTGTACGACGCCGGAGACGACACCGGCGCGGGCGAAGCCGCCAACATGGCCAAGTACGCGGCCGGAGAGGCATGCGTGAAAGCCGTCGACCAGGCCGTGCACACCCTCGGCGGAAACGGCCTCACCCGGGAATTCGGCCTCGCCTCGCTGATAACGGCCGCCCGCGTGTCTCGTATTGCCCCAGTGAGCCGGGAGATGATTCTCAACTACGTCTCCCACCAGACCCTGGGCCTGCCCAAGTCGTACTAGGCCGTCTTGGAGGAACGATGTTCCGCAGCGAGTACGCAGACGTCCCGCCCGTCGAACTCCCCATCCACGAAGCCGTGCTGGGCCGAGCCGCCGAGTTCGGTGACACGCCCGCGCTGATCGACGGCACCAACGGCATGACCCTCACATACGCGCAGGTGGACCAGTTCCACCGGCGCGTCGCCGCCGCGCTGGCCGAGGCGGGCGTCCGCAAGGGCGACGTGCTCGCCCTGCACAGCCCGAACACCGTCGCCTTCCCGACCGCGTTCTACGCCGCCACGCGTGCGGGGGCATCCGTCACGACCGTGCACCCGCTGTCCACCGCCGAGGAGTTCGCGAAGCAGCTGCGCGACTCGGCGGCCCGCTGGATCATCACCGTCTCCCCACTGCTGGAGACCGCCCGCAGGGCCGCCGAACTCGCGGGCGGTGTCGAGGAGATCTTCGTCTGCGACAGCGCGCCAGGACACCGCTCCCTCATCGACATGCTCGCCTCGACCGCTCCCGAACCACAGATCGACATCGACCCCGTGGCGGACGTCGCGGCCCTCCCGTACTCCTCGGGCACCACCGGCATGCCCAAAGGCGTGATGCTCACGCACCGTCAGATCGCCACCAACCTCGCCCAACTCGAACCCCTCATGAGCGCGGGCCCCGGCGACCGCATCCTCGCCGTCCTGCCCTTCTTCCACATCTACGGGCTCACCGCGCTGATGAACGCGCCCCTGCGCCTGGGCGCCACCGTCGTCGTCCTGCCCCGCTTCGACCTGGAAACCTTCCTCGCCGCCATCCAGAACCACCGCATCACCGGCCTGTACGTCGCCCCACCGATCGTCCTCGCCCTCGCCAAACACCCACTCGTCGCCGAGTACGACCTGTCGTCCCTGAAGTACCTCGTCAGCGCCGCCGCCCCGCTCGACGCCCGCCTCGCCGCGGCCTGCTCCCGGCGCCTGAACCTGCCGCCGGTCGGCCAGGCGTACGGCATGACGGAACTGTCGCCCGGCACCCACGTCGTCCCCCTGAACGCCATGCACGACGCGCCCCCCGGCACCGTCGGCAAACTCATCGCCGGCACCGAGATGCGCATCGTCTCCCTCGACGACCCCGACAAGGACGTCGGCGTCGGCGAATCCGGCGAGATCCTCATCCGCGGACCCCAGATCATGAAGGGCTACCTGGGCCGCCCCGACGACACCGCCGCGATGATCGACACCGACGGCTGGCTGCACACCGGAGACGTCGGCCATGTCGACGCCGACGGCTGGCTGTTCGTCGTCGACCGCGTCAAGGAACTCATCAAGTACAAGGGCTTCCAAGTGGCCCCCGCCGAACTGGAAGCCCTCCTCCTCACCCACCCCGGCATCGCCGACGCCGCCGTCATCGGCGCCCACAACGACGAGGGCAACGAAGTCCCGCACGCCTACGTGGTCCGCCAGCCCACCGCCACCGACCTCTCCGAAGGAGAGGTCATGATGTACGTCGCCGAACGCGTCGCCCCCTACAAGCGCGTCCGGCAGGTCACCTTCATCGACGGCGTACCGCGCGCCGCCTCCGGCAAGATCCTGCGCCGGGAACTCAGGGAGCGCACGTGACGTTGATCAGCCGTACGCGCGCGCGTGGCATCGAAACGCTCAGCCTCGACTCCCCGCACAACCGCAACGCCCTGTCGGCGGCCCTCGTCGGCGAGCTCGCGGACGCGCTCACCGACTGCGGCAAGGACGGCGACATCCGCGCGGTCGTCCTCACCCACACCGGCAACACCTTCAGCGCGGGCGCCGACCTGCGCGACCCACCACCCCCGGCCGCACTCGTCGGCCTGCTCCGGCAGATCGTCGAACTGCCGAAGCCCGTCGTCGCCCGCGTCACCGGCCACGTCCGCGCGGGCGGCCTCGGACTGCTCGGCGCCTGCGACATCGCCGCCGCGTCGAACGAGGCGACCTTCGCCTTCACCGAGGTACGGATCGGCGTAGCCCCCGCAGTCATCACCCTCCCGCTGCTGCCCCGCACCGACCCCCGCGCCCTGGCCCGCTACTACCTCACCGGCGAACGCTTCGACGCCGCCGAGGCAGCTCGAATCGGCCTGCTGACCGCTTCGGGCGGCGACGCCGACGCCGTACTGGAACCCGTCCTCGACGGACTGCGCCGCGCCTCCCCACAGGCCCTGGCCGAGACGAAACAGCTGCTCACAGCTAGGGTGCTGGAAGCCTTCGACCGGGACGCGGCCGACCTCACCGCGCTCTCGGCCCGGCTGTTCGCCTCTGCCGACGCCCGCGAGGGCATGACGGCCTTCCTAGAACGACGGGAACCGCCATGGGTGCTGTGAGCACGGTCGACCGTGGACCCAAACAGGACCGCAGCCGGGCCACCCGGCAACGGCTCCTCGAAGCCGCCGTGGCCTGCCTCGCCGAACACGGCTGGGCAGGCTCCACCGTCTCCGTCGTCGCCGAACGCGCCGGCGTCTCCCGCGGCGCCGCCCAGCACCACTTCCCGACCCGCGAGGACCTCTTCACGGCAGCCGTCGAATACGTCGCAGAGGAACGGTCCGGCGCCCTGCGAGCACTGTTCCCGCAGGACACGACGGTCGACCGGCGTACGGCGGTGTCGGCCCTGGTCGACCTCTACACGGGCCCCCTGTTCCGCGCAGCCCTCCACCTCTGGGTCGCCGCCTCCAACGAGGAGCAGCTCCGCCCGCGGGTCACCGAACTGGAGGCCCGCGTCGGCCGCGAGACCCACCGCATCGCGGTCGAACTGCTCGGCGCGGACGAGTCCCGGGCCGGCGTACGGGAGACGGTTCAGGGTCTGCTGGACATGGCGCGCGGCCTGGGCCTTGCCAACCTGCTCACCGACGACCGCCCGCGCCGGGAACGCGTGGTGGCGCAGTGGGCCGTACTGCTGGACGAGATGCTCACGGACTGAGCCGCTCCACCCGCCAGCTCCCGTCCGGCTCCGCCACATACCGCAGCCGGTCATGCAGCCGGTTCTCGCGCCCCTGCCAGAACTCCACCGACTGCGGAGCCACCCGGAAACCACCCCAGTGCGGCGGCACCGGCACCTGCTCGCCCTCCGGATAGCGGGCCGCCAACTCGGCGTACGAGGCGTCGAGATCGGCACGTGTGGCGATCACCGAGGACTGGGCGCTCGCCCACGCCCCGAGCTGCGAACCATGCGGCCGGGTACGGAAATAGGCGGCGGTCTCATCACGGCCGGTACGCCGCGCCACCCCCGACACGATCACCTGCCGGGCCATCGGATGCCACGGGAACAGCAGCGACACATACGGGTTCTCGGACAGATCACGGCCCTTGCGGGAGTCGTAATTGGTGTAGAAGACAAAACCCTGCTCGTCGAACTGCTTCAACAGCACCGTACGAGAACTGGGCCGCCCCTCACCGTCCGCCGTCGAAACGACCATCGCGTTCGGCTCGAAGAGGTGGGCCTGCGTCGCGGCCTGCCTGAACCAGCGCGCGAACTGCTCCACCGGCGTGCCGGCCAGATCGGACTCGGCCAGACCCTCGGCCCGGTACTGCTTGCGCATCAACGCGGGATCAAGGGGGACGGCGGACACAGCGTCACGATCGTTCACGCGGTCATCTTGCCGTATCCGCACGCGCCGTTCGCCACGGTGTCCTTCATCACTGAGTGGCACTGAGTGCCGCGAACCCTCCCCAAGGGTGACACTCGGAGATATCGTTCAGATGCCCTTCCGGTTGGGGTGACCGCCGGCCGCACGGGGCATCACAGGGATGACGCCCAGGACCGCGAGTCTCCGCAGCGCACCGACCGCGGATCCACCGGGCGGAACACCACCACGACCAACGAAAAACACGGCAGCAGCCCGACCCACCAAAGAACTGCCGCAACACCACCCCCACAAGCCACACCACACACATCACCTGTCGCACACATCACGAGGAGCCGCCTGATGTCCGACTTCGTACCCGGACTCGAGGGAGTCGTCGCGTTCGAGACGGAGATCGCCGAACCGGATAAGGAGGGCGGCGCACTCCGGTACCGGGGCGTCGACATCGAGGACCTGGTCGGCCACGTCTCGTTCGGCAACGTCTGGGGCCTGCTCGTCGACGGCGCCTTCAACCCCGGCCTGCCGCCCGCCGAACCGTTCCCGATCCCCGTGCACTCCGGCGACATCCGCGTCGACGTCCAGTCGGCACTCGCCATGCTCGCCCCCGTCTGGGGCCTGAAACCACTGCTCGACATCGACTCCGCCCAGGCCCGCGAGGACCTCGCCCGCGCCGCCGTCATGGCCCTGTCCTACGTCGCCCAGTCCGCCCGCGGCCAGGGTCGGCCCATGGTCCCGCAGCGCGAGATCGACAAGGCCAACTCCATCACCGAACGCTTCATGATCCGCTGGCGCGGCGAACCCGACCCCAAGCACGTGGCGGCGGTCGACGCCTACTGGACATCGGCAGCCGAACACGGCATGAACGCGTCCACCTTCACCGCCCGCGTCATCGCCTCCACCGGAGCCGACGTGGCCGCCGCCCTCTCCGGCGCCGTAGGAGCCATGTCCGGCCCCCTGCACGGCGGCGCCCCCTCGCGCGTCCTCGGCATGATCGAGGAGATCGAGCGCACCGGGAATGCCGACGCCTACGTACGTCAGGCCCTCGACAAGGGCGAACGCCTCATGGGCTTCGGCCACCGCGTCTACCGCGCCGAAGACCCCCGCGCACGAGTCCTCCGCCGCACCGCCCGCGAACTCGGCGCCCCCCGCTTCGAGGTCGCCGAAGCCCTGGAGAAGGCGGCCCTGGCGGAGCTGCACAGCCGCCGCCCGGACCGCGTCCTCGCCACCAACGTCGAATTCTGGGCCGCCATCGTCCTCGACTTCGCCGAGGTCCCGGCCCACATGTTCACATCCATGTTCACCTGCGCCCGCACGGCCGGCTGGTCCGCCCACATCCTGGAACAGAAGCGCACGGGCCGCCTGGTCCGCCCCTCCGCCCGCTACGTCGGCCCCGGTTCCCGGAACCCGCGCGAGATCGAGGGCTACGGCGACATCGCGCACTGACGCCCCCCTCCCCGGGGAGCGCAGACGACCCGCGAGCTCTGGTCCCTCCGCCTGACGGCGGAGAAGCCGGCCGGACGTACCGGCGAGCTCGCGGGTCGGGTGACTGCGTTGGATTGGCCGGCTGCGTGTTTCGCGCACACGCTGGTCCGGCACCGCACTGGGTGTGGTGGCGGGCCGCTAGCCCGCAGCCACCTCGCACGTCCGGGATTCATACATGTACCGGATCACCTCCTTTCAGCGATGAGCCCCACCCTAGGAAGCGGCCGGGGACCGATCAACCGGTTTTTCGGGAACTTGACTCTGCTTGTTCGAGGCGGACGCTGTATCCGTATCCGTCGCCGCGCTGAAGGAGCCGCAGGTTCCGGTGGGAGACGTTGATGCGTCCTCTCGGCGTGGCGAGACTGTGCTGGCCTCTGGCGCGGACGGAGATGCGTCCGGTCCAAGAGCCCGCCCACTTGCCGGCCGGCACATTGGCCCTTACGAGATCTCCGGTGACTTATCCGAAGTGCTGCTTTGACCGGGCTCGCCGCAAGCGGGGGAATCCGTAGCGGTCCGGGGTGGTACGGGCGTAGGAGCCCCGCCCCGTGGCCTTGGCGACGAGGACCTGCTGTGGGAAACGGACGATTGCGTCGCCGCTCTCGTGCTCCAGGCGGCCGACACACACCGCGTCGAGGGTGTGTGTTTTCTCCAGGCCCATGGCGCTGCGGTTCCACTTGGTGCGCCCGCCCGACCACGCGTGCACGGGCCTGTTGAGGGTGCCGAGTGCCTCCGTTAGTTGCCATCGGGTCGAGTTCATGGTGGCGGCGTCATGGAGCGGTGTCTTGACCTGCTTGAGGATCTTCGCGAGGCGCTCGGGCCGGTGGGCGAGGAAGACCTCGACGGGTGTGTTGCCCTTGGACTGGTTGCAGGGGACGCAGGCGAGGACGGGGTTGGAGATACGACTTGATCCTCCTCGGCTGCGGGGTCTGAGATGGTCGATGTTCAGGGGTACACCGGTGGCGTCGATCGCGCCCGGGTTGGTATCAGCCACTGTGGACCGCCTGGCATCGCACGGAAGCGCCCTCGGGCGGCCGCCGGTCAGGAGGTACAGGAGGTAGCGGACAACGCACCCAGACAAACGACCCAGAGGGCACGGTCGGGACCGGCGCCGCTCGTCAGGTCGTCTGCTCTGTGCGGAGCCGCCGCACGTCGCGTAGTAGCGAGTACAAGGCGCTGAGGAAGATCACGGCTCCAGCCGCGATCCAGAGGGCCGATGCGCCAGAGCGGTACTCGTGAACGGCACCCACGAGCAGCACCATGCTGGCAAGGACGCCGAAGGCCGAGATCAGAGTGCTGATGCGGTTAGCCACGTGGATATCGTCAACGATTACCTCTGCCGGCGGGAGCGATCCAAACGAATCGGCCTAGCTAGGATCCGCCCATGATCGCCGACCTGCAGTGCGTGGTGCTGGACTGCTCTGACCCTGGGAAACTCGCCGCGTTCTACCGCTCCCTGCTCGGTGGGACCGTCAATCAGCAGGACAATCGGTGGGCGCTCGGCGACGGCTGGGCGACACTGCACACACCGTCCGGACTTGTCCTTGCCTTTCAACGGGTGGCGGACTTCCTGCCGCCGGTGTGGCCCGACCCTGCCCGGCCCCAGCAGTTCCATCTCGACTTCGGTGTCGCGGACCTGGACCGAGCCGGGGAGCAGGTGCTGGCCTGCGGGGCGACGGTCTTGGACGACGGTGCGGGCGGGCGGAGCTGGCGCATCTATGCCGATCCGGCTGGGCATCCGTTCTGCCTGGTCCGTCACTGAAGACCGGGCCAGCCGCAGCGCAGGCCAGCACAACAGGCAACGCCACACAGCGACGGCCGTATTGACACCGCACTGGTCCAGACCGCACCGTGATCCGCAACACATCGCCGCCGCACGCCGCCATACCGCCCCCGAAGGGACCCCGCATGAGCGACAGCCAGCCGTCCGGTCAGTTCTTCGATGCCGCGATCGGGCTGCTGCAACGCGTGCGGGACGAGGAGGGCGAGACGATCACGGCGGCCGGGTCGCTCCTCGCGGACACCGTCGTCGCCGGTGGCCGGCTGTTCGCCTTCGGCGCCGGGCACTCCTCGCTGGCCGCGCAGGATGTCGTCTACCGCGCGGGTGGTCTGGCGCTGATGAATCTGCTGGCCGTTCCTGGGGTCGTAGGTGTCGATGTCGTCCCGGCCACCCTCGGCTCTGCCCTGGAACGGGTCGACGGTCTCGCGAGCGCCGTGCTCGACACGTCTCCGGTTCGCGAGGGCGACGCCCTGGTGATCATCTCGTTGTCCGGCCGCAACGCGCTGCCCGTGGAGATGGCCATGAGCGCCCGTGCCCTGGGTGTGAAGGTGATCGGCGTGACCTCGGTGGCGTACGCGTCGGAGACGAAGTCCCGGCACTCCTCGGGGACGTATCTGAAGGACCACTGCGACATCGTCCTCGACTCGAAGATCGCCGTCGGTGACGCGGAACTCACCCTCGACACCGTCCCGGCGCCCTTCGCCCCGGCCTCCACGGTCGTCACATCGGCCCTGCTCCAGGCGGTGCTGGCCGAAACGGCCGCCGCGCTGGCCGCCCGCGGCATCGAGCCTCCACTGCTGCGCTCCGGCAACGTCGACGGGGGCCTTGACTGGAACGAGCGGGTGATGGAGGAGTACGGGGACCGGATCTTCTATCGCCGTTAGGCGTGGCGTGGGAAGAGCCGCGGGTGGCTGTCTGTCGTCTGCGGGGCGTTGCTGGTCGCGCAGTTCAGTTCCCCGCGCCCCTGATGGCGCTGCTGCCGCCCCTGGTACCGCAACGGTGCTTGCCGTGACTGGTGGCCGGCTCGGTCGGTGGTGTGGTTATGGGTGGGGCCTTGCTGGTGTCAGGCTGTGGGCGGGTGAACTGGGTGCTCTGCATGAGCGGTTCGTGCACCGGTCCAGCCGGGAGGAGCCGCGTCAGTCGGCGCTGGCTCACATGCGGGGACTGATTGCTCCATGGCCACCACCCGGCACGACGCGGTCGTCACCTGCTGGTCCATCGATCACCCCGTCCACGACCTGCTTCCCGGCCTGCCACGGCAGAAGCGGAAACGCCGCTCGTGCGGTGACGGATCCTCATGGCCGGGGGATCTTTGACGGGGCCCGCGTCGAGGTGAGGTCCTGGCACCGCGAGGACCGTCGGCACTGGGTGATCGCCCCGCAACGTCAGCCGGCCCGAGGTGATCTCCTCCTACTTCGCCTACTGTCCGGCGACACCACCTCAGCCTCGTCGAGATCCGACGTCTGATCACCCGCCTCACGGGCCTCAAGCGCCAGTTGTCTGCGCGTCGAGACCTTGACTTCGGTCGTGGCCTGCGCGGGCAGCCGCTATCTCGGAGAGGTGGCCGGTGCTCCATGTGATGAGGGGGGTGGCGGCGTGTAGCAGGCCGGTGCCGAGCGGGGTGAGCTGGTAGGTGACATGGGGTGGCATGACCTCGTGGACGGTGCGGGTGAGGATGCCGTCACGTTCGAGGCGCCGCAGGGTAAGGGTCAGCATGCGCTGACTGACACCGTGGACAGCGCGTTTGAGTTCGTTGAAGCGACGGGGCCCGTCGCTCAGGTTGGACACGACGTAGAGGGACCACTTATCGGCCATCACGTCCAGAACCTCACGGACGTCGCACACATCCGTATGAGCAGGGGTATGACGAGCGCTCACGGTTACCTCCATGAAACCGGGCACGCAAATGTGCCTTATTGACCTCGGGACGAACCAACTACAGCATAGTTGAGCGCAGTTCTTGCAGGAACCGTACGAGGATATCCGCGGTCCCTTCTCGTCTGGAGAAACCAAATCGAGCAGTGGGTTGAGGTAGGGATGAGAATCGTTGTATTCGGTTCCGGATTTGTCGGTGGCGCTCTGGCGCAAGAATTCGTCTCGCGCCGACATGAAGTGACGGCCGTATCACGGCGCCTCAGAACGGACCTTCCGAGAGGAGTCGCCGAAAGCGTCGGCAGCGTGCACGACTCCGCCTTCCTCAAGGAGGTGGTCTCCGGGGCGGATGTACTCGTTTCGGCGCTTCCGGCCGTCGCCGGCGACGACGGACTCGACACAGGCGTGGCGGTTCTCCTCCGGTCCGCCGAGGAAACCGGGGCACGCCTCGGAGTTGTCGGTGGCTCGGCGGTTCTCCCACTGGTCGAGGGCGGACCGCGGCAGGCCGACACCCCCGGCTTTCCCGCCTGGCTCCTTCCGCGTGTCGAGGCGCACGCGCGGGCACTGTCCGTACTCGATGCGGCGCCCGAGGGTGTCGACTGGTTCTGTCTCGTCCCGGCGGCGGAATTCGGCCCTCACCAACCGGGCGTGCGGACGGGTTCCTATCGTACGAGCGCCACCGCGCAGGTCACCGACGGAGAAGGACGTTCCGTGCTCGGGGTGGAGGATTACGCGATCGCGTTCGCCGACGAAATCGACACCCCAAGCACGCATCGCGCTTGGCTCGCCATCGGCTACTAGTCAAGCGCCCGCCTGACGCGGGCCTCAGCTCGCTTCAACGCCCGTTCCTTTTCGCATTCTCGATGGTCGCGGACCGGGCTTTTCTATCCGCCATTTCTGTCATTCCGAAAATTAAGAAGGGTCAGCCAGCCATGACCGAAAAGAAGACCATTGCAGTGGTGGGGTCGACCGGGTCGCAGGGCGGCGGCCTGGTGCGCGCCGTTCTGGACGACTGGAACGGGCCGTTCACCGTGCGGGCGCTCACCCGGGACCCGGACTCGGCGAAGGCGAAGGAGTTCGCCGCGCGCGGCGCCGAGGTGGTCCGGGTGGATCTCGACGACGAGGTGAGCCTGCGTGCCGCGTTCGACGGCGCCTACGGTGCGTTCGTCGTCACCAACTTCCGGGAGCAGCTCACCCCGGAGCAGGAAGCGGCCCGCAGCCGTGCGCGGATGGAGCTGGACCAGGCCGGCAACGCGGCGCGCGCGGCCAAGGCCGCCGGGCTCAAGCACGTCGTGTGGTCGACGTTGGAGGACACCCGTCCGCACTTCGCGTTTCTCGGCAGCGACGCCCCCACCCTCGGCGACGGCTACAAGGTGCCGCACCTCGATGCCAAGAACGAAGCGAACGCGCACTTCACTGCCCTGGGTGTGCCCACGACCTTCCTGGAGACCTCGTTCTTCTACGAGATGTTCATCCTTGCCGGGCTGAGCCCGCGCCGCGGGGCGGACGGCCGGGCGGTGCTCTCCCTGCCCATGGGGGACAGCACGATGGCGCTCGTGGCCGCCGAGGACATCGGCCGTACCGCTTACGGCATCTTCCGGGCCGGAGCCCGGTTTGTCGGCCGCACGGTGGGTCTGGCCGGCACCCACGCCACAGGCGGTCAACTGGCCGAACTCTTCGCCAAGGTGCTCGGTGAGCCGGTCGCCTACCGGCCCATGACCCACGACCAGCTGCGGAATGCCGGGTTCCCGGAGGCCGATGAACTCGGCAACATGTTCCAGTTCTTCACCGAAGCCGCCGAAACGTTCGTCGGCAACCGCGATCTCAGCCTGATCCGGACGCTCAACCCGCGGCTTCGGACGCTCGAGGACTGGCTGGTCGAGCACCGCGAGCAGTTGACGTCCGCTCTCTGAGTCCCACGTCCGTTCGAACTCACCAGCCAAGGAGGACCATTCATGCCCTTTGAATTGAAAGGGAAGACCGCCCTTGTCACCGGCGCCACTGCCGGTATCGGCCGGGCTGTCGCGAGCAAGTTAGCGGCCCTTGGAGCAGCGGTCGTCGTCCATGGCCGCGATGCCGAACGAGGCTCCGCGGTGGTGGACGAGATCGGCGCAGCCGGCGGGACCGCTCGGTTCATCGCCGCGGACTTGGCCGACCCTGGTGCCGTTCACGAGCTCTCGGAAAAGGCCGGGCCGGTCGACGTGCTGGTGAACAACGCGGCCGTCTTCCGGTTCGCACCGATGAGCGAAGCCACCGCCGGCGCATTCGATCTCCACATGGCCGTCAACGTCCGCGCACCGATGCTGCTCGTCGCCGCGTTCGCACCCCCGATGGCGGAGCGTGGCTCCGGAGCAGTCATCAACATCACAACCGGCGCTGTGTCCACGCCCGCGCGCGGTGGCGGGGTCTATGTCGCTTCGAAGGTCGCTCTCGACTACCTGACGCGTGTATGGGCCGACGAACTGGGCTCCGCGGGCGTCCGCGTCAACGCTGTGGCGGCAGGCCCGACCCGTACCCGGGGCATGCAGGCACGCGGAGCCGGCCTGGCCGACACGCTCGGCAAGGCGACCACAGCGCTCCGCCGCGCCGCTGATCCTCGGGAGATCGCCGAGGTGGTCGCTTTCTTGGCTTCCCCTCGTGCCAGTTACGTCACGGGAGCGATCGTCGAAGCCCGTGGCGGGACGCCCGCGTATCCCTGAAACCCGTAGGGGCGTAGAGCGAGTCGAGGCCGGAGACCGCGTCGACCCCGCCGTACTAGTCGGAACCCTCCGGCGGCCAGTCCCCACGTACCGCCCCCGCCAGATCCAGCGCCCCCGCGATCCGCACGGCGACATCCTCCGCGTACGCCGCGTCGGGCCGTTCGAAGGCGCTGCGTCCGCCGCCGCGCAGAAATGTCACGACGCCCAGCGTCCGCCCCCGGCTGCGCAGCACCGCGCACAGCGCGTGTACGGCGTCCGGTGGCCACTGCCGGGCCAGGGCCCAGGCGCGGGCCTGCTCGGCCGGTACGGTGCCGACGCTGGCCCGCACGGAGCCGCCTCGCTGAACGCACTGCAGCGCGGGGTGCCCCTCGCCGTAGCGGATGGGCAGGCCGGCCTGGCCGGTGACCAGGCTGGGGCCGGGGGCGCCCGCGGGTGTGGTGGCGATGCGTACCAGTCGTACGGGCTCGGCGGCCTCCGCGTCGGTGATCGCGCCGCCCGCCGCGCGGTCGATCAGGGCGTGGTCGGCGAACCCGGCGAGCGCGAAGTCCAGGTGGACGGTGGCGGCCTCGGCCGGGTCCTCGCACTCGGCGGCGGCCCGTGCGGCACGGTGGAGCTGATTGCTGCGGAACCGCAGCAACGACGCCTCCTGCTCGGCCTGCTTGGCCTCCGTCACGTCGTTGAACAGCCAGCCGACGCCGAGCGGTACCGGTTCCTCGGCGAGCGGGGAGGCCAGCCGTACGAAGCCGCAGCGCCAGCACCGCCGCTTCTCGCCCTCCGGTGTGCGGACGCCGACCCAGATCTCGGCGGGCGCGGGCGGCGCGCCCTCGGCGAGCACGTGGGTGAGGGCGCTTTCGAGCTCCTCGACGCCTTGGGAGAGCAGTTCACCGAGTGGTCTGCCGAGCGCGGACGTACGCCCGATGCCCAGCGCGCGGGCCGCGTGCGCGTTCACGACGGCGGGCCGCAGGTCGGCGTCGACCAGGACGACGCCCCAGCTCGCGTCGTCGAAGAGGGCCTCGCTCAGCGCGATGGACCGCTCTAGGTCGATCTGCGTGTGCACCTCACTGAAGGCGCAGTACAGACCGGCGGGCTTTCCGTCGGGGCCGCGGACGGCCGCGGACTGGGTCCGTACGAGGACCCGGCCGCCGTCCTTGGTGAGCAGCGCGAACTCATGGACCTGGCGTCCGGGCGCGTGCATGGCGGCCATCAGCCGGGACTCGACCTCTTCGGCGTCCGCCGGCCGTACGGCCCACCCGGCGAACCCGTGCCGGCCCACGGCCTCAGTCGCGGTCCACCCGAGAATCCGCTCGGCCTCACGATTCCAGTGCGTGACGACACCGTCGGCGTCGAAGGCACACAGGGCCGCGTCCATGCCGTCCAGCAGCGCAGCCAGCAGATCGGAACCGCCCGAGCCCTCCGGACCGTCCCGTTCGGGCTCGTCCGGTCCCAGCTCGTCGGTGGTCCCACTACGCCGGGAAGCACTCACCTGGACCCCCTGCAGGCTGCGTCCGTACGTACGGCACGTCGGTTCGCTCACTAACAATCATTCAACTCGAACGTGACGCAGCACACATCGAGTTCCCACAAGATTGAGAGAATCGTTGCACGCCGGAAACTCGGCGTGAACCGCTCCTTACCGTCGGGAGGCGGCGAGCCGGAGGTCGATCCACAGGTCGTTCGCACCTGGCAGCACATACCTCTCGACCTCCACGAATCCGCGCGCCCCGGCAAACCGCACCCCGTCCTCGTTGGCGGCCAGCACGCAGGTCTCGATCACGTCGGCACCCAGCACGCGCGCGTGGGCGAGCCCTTTCTCATACAGAGCATTCCCGAACCCCCGCCGCCGATACCGGGGCAGCACCCGTGCGATCACCGTCGCGACGGCCTTCTCACCCTCGGGTGGCCGCACCGTGGAGCACCCCACGAGCTCGTCGCCGAGATACGCGTTCTCCAGGTGGTAGCGGCCACCGCGCTCCCGTACCTCGTCGAGATCCATGGCGGCGGGCGGCACGATCATGTTGTGCACATGCCGCCACTGCTCAAGCATGGCGTCGCCCGTCACCTGCTCCAGGCGGAGGTCAGGCACGGTCGCCGTCCGTGCGTGCCGCGCCCACGGACACCGAACCGCTGCGTATCGCTCGCCGCTCTGTCATGTGCGGAACGCTAGGTGACCGGGTCCCACCACGTCGAGTGTCAAGATCGCCGCTCTCGCCACGCGCAGCACACTCCTGTTCCGCGTCGCCGCAACCCCCGGTTTCACCGGCACGGCACGCTTGTCAGTGGTATCCGGCAGAATTGAAGCCAGGGCCAGCGCACAAGCCGGGAAGCTGTCGTGCTTCCGGCAGATCTCACGAGGGGCACGTATGTCCGGACTGATCGACACCACGGAGATGTATCTCCGCACCATCCTCGAGCTGGAGGAGGAAGGTGTGGTCCCCATGCGCGCCCGGATCGCCGAGCGGCTGGACCAGAGCGGACCGACGGTCAGCCAGACCGTGGCGCGGATGGAGCGGGACGGACTGGTGTCCGTCGCCAGCGACCGGCACCTGGAGCTCACGGACGAGGGCCGCCGGCTGGCGACGCGCGTGATGCGCAAGCACCGCCTCGCGGAGTGCCTGCTCGTCGACGTGATCGGGCTGGAGTGGGAGCAGGTGCACGCCGAGGCGTGTCGCTGGGAGCACGTGATGAGCGAGGCCGTGGAGCGCCGCGTGCTCGAGTTGCTGCGCCACCCCACCGAGTCGCCGTACGGCAACCCGATCCCGGGCCTGGAGGAGCTGGGCGAGAAGGACGGCGCCGATCCGTTCCTGGACGAGGGCATGGTGTCGCTGGCCGACCTGGATCCGGGGACGGAGGGCAAGACGGTCGTGGTGCGCCGTATCGGCGAGCCGATCCAGACGGACGCACAGCTGATGTACACGCTGCGCCGCGCGGGTGTGCAGCCCGGCTCGGTGGTGAGCGTGACGGAGTCGGCCGGCGGGGTGCTGGTGGGCAGTGGCGGCGAGGCGGCCGAGCTGGAGTCGGACGTCGCCTCTCACGTGTTCGTCGCCAAGCGCTGACCGGGCGCCGGGAGCCGTCGGCTTCCGGGGCTGGAGAAGTGGTCGACGGCGCTCTGGTGATCTTCTCGATTCCAGGATTCACTGCGTCGAAGCGCAGCGCTCGGACGGTTCAACGTGCGAGGCTGTCGCGTGAGGCATATGACCTGAGGGATTCTTGGCCGTGGTGCGACAGCGATGTCGTCCGGCCGGGGAGGGGGCGGGGAGGGTGTGCCGTAGAAGTGGAGAGGGCCCCGGCGCCGTGTGGCGCCGGGGCCTGTCCTCCCCTGTGCTGACCCGGAGCCCCGAGCTCTCAGGGTCATTCCCCTCGGACCGTTTTCCCCGAGCGGTCCGCCTCCCGCAGAAGATCTCCCCTCGCCGCGGGCGGTCAATCCCTGACCGAGGTCACTCGTATGAGGGGTGTTACCGGCAGACCCCGCATCATTCGAATGTGTATTCGATAGCCTGAGGGTGACACGGCATGCGGAACCTGCGCTTCACCAGTAGGCGCGGCATGTCGGCAGATGAGCGAGGGCCCCGACCGGCCCCGACAGAGAGTGGTACCACGGCAGGCAGGACACGGTTCACAGGACCGGCCGGCTCGAGCGGGAGCGAGCGGTCCGAGCGGAGCTAGGGGGTGCCAGGATCCATGGCGCGACGCATCGACGTGACCGGGGCGGGCGGCGTACGCCTGGCGGCCTGGGAGTTCGGCGACCCTCCCAAGCCCGACCCGGCGAGGGACACGACGGGGCACACCGGCCAGGCGACACCGGACCAGCCGCCCGGCCCCGGCGAACAGGACCGCTTCTCCGGCGTGCTGTTACTTCACGGCCTGATGGGCCGCGCCTCGCACTGGGCCTCCACCGCCCGCTGGCTCTCCGGACGCCATCGCGCCGTCGCGCTTGACCAGCGCGGCCACGGCCAGAGCGACAAGCCCCCGCAGGCCTCCTTCACCCGCGAGGCCTATGTCGAGGACGCCGAGGCCGCCCTCGAACAGCTCGGCCTCGGCCCGGCCGTCCTCATCGGCCATGCGATGGGCGCCCTGACCGCCTGGCAACTCGCCGCCAAGCGCCCCGATCTGGTCCGCGGAGTGATCATCTGCGATATGCGGGCCTCCGCGCTCGGCGCGGCCTCGCAGCGGGAGTGGGCCCAGTGGTTCAAGTCCTGGCCCGTTCCGTTCGCCACCCTCGCCGACGTCCGCAAGTGGTTCGGTGAGGACGACCCCTGGGTGGAGCGGCCCGTTCCGTCCCGCGGTGAGTTCTACGCCGAGGTGATGCATGAGTCGTCCGACGGTTGGCGGCCCGTCTTCGAGCCCGACCAGATGCTCAAGTCCCGGGAGACGTGGGTGTACGACGCGCACTGGGAGGAGTTGGCCCAGGTGCAGTGCCCGGCGCTTGTCGTGCGCGGGCTTGATGGGGAGTTGGGGCGGGCCGAGGCGCAGGAGATGGTGCGGGTGTTGCCTCTCGGGGAGTATGCGGAGGTGGCTGATGCCGGGCATCTTGTCCACTATGACCAGCCGGAGGGGTGGCGCGCGGCGATTGAGCCGTTTCTGAACGCGCTGTGAGCTTCGGGCGCCTTCTCGTCTGCTGGGTGCTGTTCATTGGCGACTGCGGGTTGTCTGTGGCTTGTCGCGCAGTTCCCCGCGCCCCTTAGGTGCGCTGCTCCGCCGCGTCCTTTCAGGTCCCCTCAGCCCTTGCTCACCGCCGTCAGGATCTCCGGCAGTCGGGCCGCCGTGCGCGGTGCCGCGAGCCGTAGCCCGAGCACGGTGATCGCGGCCCCGTACGCGACACCCACCGGCAGCAGCACCCACGTCCAGTCGCCGCCGTCCGCGCTCACGTTCAGCCAGATCGTCACGGCGATGACCGGAGCGCACAGCAGCGCGGCCGCGACCATGCCGCCGAAGATGGCGATCCAGGCGAGCCCGGCCTGTCCGGGGGCGACGTTCTTGTAGCCCTCCTGCGGGATGGAGTACGGGAAGCGCGCCGACGTCCACGCCCCGGTCGCCAGCATCGCGCCGAGCAGCGCGAAGGACAGGCCCAGCACCTCGGGCAGCTTGGCCCAGTCGCCGAGCAGCGCCGTCGTCAGCACGGTGACCAGCGCGGCGTACGGCAGCGTGATCACCAGCAACGCGAGGGCACGCGCGCGCAGTTCGACGTACGCATCCTTCGTGGACGAGATCGTCATCGCGACCATCCAGAACGCGGAGGTGTCCTGCCCGAACTGGTTGTACATCTGGATGCCGAGCATCCCGGCGGCGAAGCAGGCGAAGTAGATCGAGCCGGTGCCCTGGAGGGCGTTGAACACCGGCACGATCAGACCGATGGCCAGCGAAGTCACCCAGGCGGCCTTGGTCTTGGGGTCGCGCCACACATAGCGCAGGCTGCGCTCCATGACCGTGCCGGTCCGGCCGACCGGCAGGAAGCGTGACAGTCCGGTCGAGGTCCGCTCGCGGGCGGCGCCCTCGGCGCTCTGGAGGGTGGACCCGTCGGGCGCGGTCATCAGCCGGTTCAGATGCCCCGACCACTGTCGCAGCAGCAGCCACAACGCCATGGCGCTCAGGGCGAGTTGGAGGAGAGCGATCCCGTACGAGCCCTCGCTCGCGGAGTCCGCCGCCCCGATCGCCGACGCGGGCGGCACCCACTTCAGCACATCCGCGAACGGGTCGAGCTGCCCGAGCCCGGCCGAACCCAGCCGCTGCGCCCCGAAGTTGACGAGCTGCGCCCCGATGGCGATCACCAGACCACTGAGCACCGCGAGATCACGGCCCCTGCGGCTGGTCAGCAACCGGATGTTGGCGGCGGCGACGGCCCGCGCGAGGGCCACGCACACCAGCAGCGCCAGCACCACACCGACGACTCCGACGACGTACGCCACACCCCCGTGCGCCACCGCGACGACGGAACCGGCGAGCATGCACACCGTGAACAGCGGCCCGATGCCCACCAGCGAGGCCACCAGCAGCGCCCGCACGAGCGGCCCGGGACGCAGCGGCAGCATCACCAGGCGGGTGGGGTCGAGGGTCTCGTCGCCGCTGGGGAAGAACAGCGGCATCACCGCCCAGCCCAGCGCCAGTACCGCGACGAGGAGCACGACCACCGACGTGGCGTGCTCGTTGCCGCGCAGCAGGATCAGCCCGAGCAGTTGCAGCACGGCGAAGAGCAGCGTGACGACGGCGGACGCGATGTAGGCGGCCTTGCGCCCACCGGACTGCCGTAGCCCGTTGCGCAACAACGACAGCTTCAGCCGTACGACGACCGGGGTGATGTCGGCGGTCATCGCGCCCCGCCGCCCAGCCAGTCGAGATCGGACCCGGTGTTCCGCCCGTTCGCCCCCACGAGCTCCAGAAACGCCTGCTGGAGCGAGGCGGCGTCGCCCCGCACCTCGGCCAGCGGCCCGTGCGCCCGGATGCGCCCGGCGGCCATCACGGCCACCCAGTCGCACAGCGACTCCACGAGCTCCATCACATGCGAGGAGAAGACGACGGTCGCCCCGGAGCCGGTGTACCGCTCCAGCACACCCCGGATGGTCTGCGCGGACACCGGGTCGACACCCTCGAACGGCTCGTCCAGGAACAGCACTTCGGGATTGTGCAGCAGTGCCGTCGCGAGCCCGATCTTCTTCCGCATCCCGGTCGAGTAGTCGACGACCAGCTTGTGCTGGGCCCCGGCAAGATCCAGCACATCCAGCAACTGCGTGGCCCGCTTGTCCACCTCGGCACCGGGCAGCCCCCGTAACCGCCCGGTGTAACCGAGCAGTTCCCGCCCCGACAGCCGCTCGAACAGCCGCAGCCCCTCCGGCAACACCCCGATCCGCGCCTTCACCTCGACGGGGTCACGCCAAACGTCGTGCCCGACGACCTCGACCGAGCCCTGATCGGGCCGGAGCAGCCCGGTGACCATGGAGAGGGTGGTGGTTTTCCCGGCACCGTTCGGGCCGACAAGCCCGATGAACTTCCCCGCAGGCAACTCCAGATCAACCCCGGCAACAGCAACCTGCTGCCCGAACCGCTTCCAGAGCCCACGCACACTTACAGCCGACGTCATGGTGCCAACCTAAGGGGCGCGGGGAACTGCGCGACAAGCCGCGACGAACCCGCAGCCGCCGTCGGCGAATGTGAGGCAGATCAGTAGGCGCTACCGATCCCGCCCACACGCATAGGCGAGCGGCGAGATCAATTCCTCCGCATCCGGCAACCACCGATTCGCCGGCGTAGGCCGACAGGCCCACTGCACAGCCCCCCGAGACCCGAACCGCGTAGGCGGCGCAGCCACCCACGCCCCCTCCCCGAGCGCCACCAGATCCAGCGAAGCGACCGCCCACCCCAGCTTGCGCACCAGATCGGGAACCTTCACCGCGGCCCCCGGCAGCACGAAGAACTCCATCCGCCGGTCCGGAGTCAGCGTCACCGGCCCCAGCGACAGCTCCATCCGCTCCATCCGGGCCAGCGCCAGAAACCCCGCCGTCTCCGGAACGGAAATCGCGTCGAACGTACGCCCCGTCGGCAGCAGAATCGACGACGTCGGCTGCTTCTGCCACATCCGGCGCGCAACGGTCGCACTGCCCGTCGCCTGCGTCGCCCAGTCCGGCCGCGTCGGATGCGCGCCGGGCGCGGCGCACGCGACGTCGCCGCACGAGCAGCGCTGCACCCCGTCGACGGCTTCCAGCCAGGCGCCCGGGAAGACGTCCCAGTGGCGCTCCTCGGCGTAGCGAACGGCGGTGTCCAGCAGCGATTCCCCACGCTGCTGCGGAATCTGGGCGGCTTCGGTGCTCGCGATCGTCTCTTCCACGCTCATCACAACTCCCGCACCCACCTCCGGTTACGGCTGTAGCGCGCGCGGGGGAGGAGCACTGATTCCGCAACTGGGGCGCATGGGTGCATGTGTGGGGGCGCGCAGGAGGATCCATGGCCTCAGCTGGGTAGCCAGGAGTGGGGTCGGCTTCGGCCTTTACCCCGGCAATCCTCGCAAGCCTCGCATTTTCGTCATGTCGGCGGGGCATTGATCTTCACGGCCGGATTCTTTCGCTCACCGGAAGGCGTCCGGCCGGGGAAGACACATCAACTCGGTGCGTGGGCAGGCACCGCAGCCACAGGGGGTACGCCATGGCCGCAAGGCCTCTCGTCGCGCGGCAGCCGAACGAACGGCTGCAGGCGCTCATTCAAGAAGCGGGTTGCTCGAACGCCGGGCTGGCCCGCCGAGTGAACATGTGCGGTGCCGAACACGGCCTCGACCTGCGCTACGACAAGACGTCCGTCGCCCGCTGGCTGCGCGGACAGCAGCCACGTGGACGCGCTCCGGCGATCATCGCCGAGGCGCTGGGGCGCAAGCTGGGCCGTACGGTCACGATCGACGAGATCGGCATGGCCAACGGCAAGAACCTCGCCTCGGGCGTCGGCCTCCAGTTCTCGCCGACGGTACTGGGAGCCATCGAGCAGGTCTGTGAGCTGTGGCGCAGCGACGTCGGCCGGCGGGACTTCCTGTCCGGCTCCTCCGTCGCCGCGTCCGCGCTCGTGGAGCCGAGCCGGGACTGGCTGATCTCCTCGCCCGACTCGCAGGTGGCGCGCTCGGCGGGCCCGCGGGTGGGGGAGTCCGACGTGGCGGCCGTGAAGGCCATGACCCAGGCGCTGGTCGACCTGGACCACCAGTTCGGCAGCGGGCATGTGCGCCCGGTGGTCGTGCACTACCTGAACAGCGTGGTCTCCGGTCTGCTGGCGGGGTCGTACCGGGAGGCCGTGGGGCGTGAACTCTTCGCCGCGGTGGCCCGTTTGACGGAGCTGGCGGGCTACATGGCCATCGACACCGGGCAACCGGGTCTGGCCCAGCGCTACTACATCCAGGCGCTGCGGCTCGCGCAGGCGGCGGGCGACCGGGCGTACGGCGGGTATGTGCTCGCCGCGTCCATGAGCCATCTCGCCGCGCAGCTCGGGAACCCGCGGGAGATCGCGCAGTTGGCGCGGGCGGCGCAGGAGGGGGCGCGGGGTCGCGTGACCCCGCGCGCGGAGGCCATGTTCTACGCGGCCGAGGCCCGGGGGCACGCGTTGATGGGGGACGCGCGGGCCGCCCACGCGGCGTCCGGGCGTGCGGTGAACGCGCTGGAGTCGGCCGACCCGTCCTCCGGCGACGACCCGGCCTGGATCGCCCACTTCGACGAGGCCTATCTGGCCGACGAGTTGGCGCATTGCCACCGTGACCTGGGACAGGCCGAGGCGGCGGCACGGCGGGCGGAGGAGTGCCTGTCCGGGCTGCCCGAGTCGCGGGCGCGGCGCCGGGCGATCGGCTACGTCCTGCTGGCCACCGCGCAGGTCCAGCAGCGCGAGGTCGAACAGGCCGTGCATACGGGACTGAAGGCCGTGGAGCTGCTGGAGACCCTGCGCTCCAACCGGGGCGCCGAGTATCTGGAGGACTTCCAGCAGCGGCTGGAGCCGTTCCGGGACGAGCCGGTGGTAAGGGAGTTCGGGGCGCGGCTGGATGTGCAGGCGGCGGCGTGAAAGACGCGGATACGCGCGAGTGAACGGGTGGGAAACGAAGGCGCTGGTGGTGAAGGAGGGGCGTATATAGCGGATGAGGGCCCGGTTTTGTTACGGCGGTCACAGGGAAGGAGGTCAGGTCCTGTGCTGCATGGCACCGGGCTCTGGGGACCCGGTAGCGTGAGCCGACGATTCCGAAGGTCCCCCATTCGTAGGAGTCCCGGTGACGCAGAGTGGACAGGGCGAGGAGCCCTCGCCGCGGCAAGCGCGCGAAGGCATCGTGCTGCCATCGGACGGTGGCGAGCCCCTGCTGCCGGGCACGACGAACGGACAGGGCGGTCCGCAGTACGGCCGCCCCGTACCGCCGACTCCGGCCCCGCCGCCCGAGGGCCAGGCCTGGGGCACCCCCTGGGGCCCCGACCAGCACCAGCCCCCGCCCCCACCGTCGGGCCAGGGCTGGGGCTCCGGCCCCGCCGAGCCCTGGGGCTCCCCGGAGCCGTACCAGCAGCCGGCACCGCCCGCCTGGGGCACACCGGACCAGGCGAACGCCATCCCGGCCCAGCCGCAGCCGACGCAGGAGGCGGCATACGGCGGTGAGGCGCTGCCGGGATCGGGCGCGCAGCCGACGTATGCGCCGCACGAGCCCGCACCTCAGCAGTCGTACACGTCACACGCGCAGGCACCCCAGACACCGGGCGTGCAGCAGCCGTCGTACACCTCGCAAGCCCCGTCCGCCGAGGCGTCGTACACCTCTCACGCGCCGACCGCCCAGTCGTCGTACGCGCCGAACGGCCAGGCCCCGAGCGGCAGTCAGGGCCGGCATGCGGCAGGAGGCGCTCTGCCGCCCGCGGAGACCGGCGGATACGGTGCCTCCCCTTCCGGGTCGATCCAGCCGCCCACGCCCGGCTACGGCCCTCAGGCGGCCGCGCAGCCCCCGGCCGCAGCCGATGGCTACGGCAGCCCGGCCCCCGTCGCGTACGGCTCCGGTGCCGCCGCGCCTCTGCCGCCTGCCGGATCCGGCAGCTTCGGGGCGCCGTTGCCGCCCGCCGACGACGGCGCGACCCAGTACATACCGCCGGTTGCCGGTGGGGGTGCGCCCGCGTATGCCTCGCCGGACGGGGCGACGCAGTACATACCGCCCGTCGCCGCGGCGCCTTCCGGCCCCGGCGATGAGGGTGCGACGCAGTACATCCCGCCGGTGGGGCCCGGTGCGCTGCCGCCCGAGGTGCCTGCCGGGGCGGCCGGTGAGGAGACCCGCTATCTGGGGCGGGCGCAGCAGAACCCGGGCCCGTTGCCGCCGGCCAATCCCGATGCCGAGGCGACGCAGTACATCCCGCCCGTGGCGGCCGGGCAGGACCGGAAGCCGCCCGCCGAGTTCGACAGCCTCTTCCGCAGTGAGCCGGGGGCGGAGCATCCCGCCGCGGCCACCCAGCAGTTGCCCCGCTTCGAGCCGCCGCAGGCGCATGCCCAGCCCGCCTACGTCCCGCCGGGCGCCGACGACCACCGCGGGCACGGTGGCCGCGGCGGCCGTACCGGCTCGCGGGTGCCGCTCATCGCGGCCGTCGGGGTCGGCATCGCCGTCCTCGGCGTCGGCGCGGGCGCGCTGCTCGCGGGCGGTGGCGGCGACGACCAGGGCGACGACAAGAACCAGACGGTGTCCGCCACCGCCCCGGCGACCGAGGGTTCCGCCTCGCCGTCCGTCGACGCGGCCAAGCAACAGGCCGTCGCGCTGGACAAGTTGCTGGCCGACAGCGGCGACAGCCGGGCCACCGTGATCAACGCGGTCGCCGATGTGAAGACGTGCAAGAACATGGGGCAGGCGGCGGCTGACCTGCGCGACGCGGCCAAGCAGCGCGCCGGCCTGGTCACGAGCCTGTCGAAGCTGTCCGTCGACAAGCTCCCGAACCATGCCGCGCTGACCTCGGCCCTCAACAGCGCGTGGCAGGCGTCGGCGTCGGCCGACAACCACTACGCGGCGTGGGCCGACCAGGTCGCGGCCAAGAAGGGCAGCCTCTGCAAGAAGGGCCAGGCCCGCACCACCGGCCAGACCGCGGCAGGCAACACTGCGAGCGGCACCGCGACCACGCAGAAGGCCAAGGCGGCCCAGCTGTGGAACGCGATCGCCAAGACGTACGGCCTGACCCAGCGCCAGTCGACCCAGCTGTGACGGCCGGAGCCGGCCGGCTCGTGTGGGAGTGGCGCACACGAGCCGGCCGGCTCCACCGGTCAGCTCACATCCGCCCGCTTCAGCGTGTCCGTCATGTCGGTGGAGCCCTTGCGCGCCGCGACGAGCTGGCCCTTGCGTACGACCTGGAGAGTCACATCGGCGTTCACCATGCGCGGGAGGCCGATGGAGGCGAGCTTGTCCTGGAACTGCCAGCGCAGGGTCGGTGTGAGCCCGTCCGTGGAGACCTTGAGGCCGCCGTCGAGGGCCTTGCGCACGGAGTCGGCGCTCACCTCGCCGTCGCCGAGTGACTCCACGACCGCCTTGAACACGGTGTAGGCGATCCATGTGGTCTGCACGCCGACATCCCCGACGTCGATGCGGTTGTCGCCGAACGCGTGCTTGTTGATGACCTGCTTCATCTCGTCCCACCGCTTGTCGGTGGAGACCGGGTACCAGCCCGTGATGAAAGACCCCTCGTACGGCGACGAAGCACCGCCGCTCTGGTTGATCACCGACTGGTCGACGCTGCCGAGCACGGTGCCCGCCCGTACGTCGGGGTAGTCCGCGCGGGCGCGCCGGAAGGAGTCCATGAAGGTGCTGGTGCGGTCGCCGAGGGCAGGCACCACGCAGCCGGTTTCCGTCGAGTCGGCGGTCGCGTACTCGAGGGCCCGCTCGGCCGGCACCGAGTACTCGGTGGCGTCGTCCTTGGCCAGCTGGTTGCCGGCCGACGCGTGTCCGCCCGACTTCAGGCCGGAGTTGAGCATCGCGGGCAGTTCGTCACCCGCGATGGTGTCGGGCCGGACCAGGGAGACGCGTCCGCAGTTCTTGGCGAGCGCCTGCCCGAGGCCGGCCAGCAGGGCGGGCTGGCCGCCGTTGACCGGGTAGGACAGCGGGCTGGTGAACTCGGACTCGGTGAGGCCGTAGCCGCCGATGTACGGGATGCCCGCGCCCTCCAGGGGAGGGAAGAACGAGTCGGAGTACTGGCTGTAGGAGCCGACGACCGCGACGACGTTCTCCTTGACCGCGCGCCGGCCGCAGTTGGCCGCGTCCACGGTGTCGTTGTGGTCGTTGCAGATCAGGACCTTGAGCTTGTGGCCGTTGATGCCGCCGTTGGAATTGACCCAGCGCGCGTAGGCGAGGGCGAGGGCTGGCATGCCGGGCTTGTTCGTGGCGCCCGTCTCACTCGGCGCCCAGGTCATGACGGTGATGGTGTCGTCCCCGGCGCCCCCCGAGACACCGGGGACGACCCCGCAACCGACGGCGAGCGACGCACACGCGACCAGGGCCGCCGCTCTGCGAACGGTGGTTTTGACGGGTCGGGTGAGCGTGGGGAGGTTGCTCTTGCGGTGGTGGCGCCTGCCGGTCATGGACACGCACGATTCCGCCACATCGCTAACCCGGGAGTGACTCTCGGTCAACGGTGGGTGACGTAAAGGTGAATTGCGGGGGTCCCTGAGAGTCGTATGAGAAAGAACGTACGATCGGTGACCGTGCAAGGTTCGGAGAACTCTTCCCGTCGCGGCCGTCGCTCCTCCACCATGGGCGGCATGCCACTGAACGACATGCCGTGGTGGCGCTGGCGCAGCAATGTGCGCTCCGCGCTGCACATGCTCTCCGATCCGGTGTTCCAGCGAGAGGTCTGGCTCGCCGGAGTCGACGGGTACGGAGACGTCACCGACGCCGTGTACCGCCTGGTCGAGGACACCTGGCTGGACAACTGGTCCGCCGAGAAATACGTGGGCACGATCTTCCGGGACTCCCAGGAGGCGGCGCTCGTCGACACCGCCGTCCTGCGCGTGCTGCGGATCATGCACCAGGTCGGGCCGGACGCCCCGGTCTCCGCCTACGTCGAGAACCAGGCGTGGCCGGAGGCGGTACGGGCGGCCCGGGACGCGCACGTGCGCCTCTCGGTGAGTGACGGGGACGACCCTGACGCCCCTCCCCGGAGTCTTGAGGTGCTGCAGATCATGACCAGGTCCGCGTAGCGGACGGGGTCCGCCTGGGCTGGGCCGATATGGGACCCTGTCCTGCATGAACGAGCAGTCCAACCGACCCGCGGTCGCGCCCGACCAGTACGTCCTCACCCTGTCCTGCCCCGACAAGCAGGGCATCGTGCACGCCGTGTCGAGCTACCTCTTCATGACCGGCTGCAACATCGAGGACAGCCAGCAGTTCGGCGACCACGACACGGGACTGTTCTTCATGCGCGTCCACTTCTCGGCGGAGGCGCCGGTGACCGTGGACAAGCTGCGGGCGAGCTTCGCGGCGATCGGTGACGCCTTCCACATGGAGTGGCAGATCAACCGGGCCGACGAGAAGATGCGCGTCGTCCTGATGGTCAGCAAGTTCGGCCACTGCCTGAACGACCTGCTGTTCCGGGCGCGGATCGGGGCGCTGCCGGTGGAGATCGCCGCCGTGGTGTCCAACCACACCGACTTCGCCGAGCTGGTGGGCTCGTACGACATTCCCTTCCACCACATTCCGGTGACGAGGGACAACAAGCCGCAGGCCGAGGCGCAGCTGCTGGAGCTGGTGCGCGAGGAGAACGTCGAGCTGGTGGTGCTGGCCCGCTATATGCAGGTCCTCTCCGACGACCTCTGCAAGGCGCTCAGTGGCCGCATCATCAACATCCACCACTCCTTCCTGCCGAGCTTCAAGGGCGCGAAGCCGTATCACCAGGCTCATGCGAGGGGCGTGAAGCTGATCGGGGCGACCGCGCACTATGTCACCGCGGATCTCGATGAGGGGCCGATCATCGAGCAGGAGGTCGAGCGGGTGGGGCATGACGTCACGCCGGATCAGCTGGTGGCGGTGGGGCGTGATGTGGAGTGCCAGGCGCTGGCGCGGGCGGTGAAGTGGCATGCGGAGCGGAGGATTCTGCTCAATGGGCGACGGACGGTTGTGTTCGCCTAGGAGCTCGGGGGTTCGGTTTCAGGGGCGGCTGCGGGTAGTCGTGGGCTGGTCGCGCAGTTCCCCGGGCCCCTAAAGGGGCGTCCACTGCACGTACTCAAGGGGCGCGGGGAACTGCGCGAACAACCCCCACACACCCGCAGCCGCCCACGAAGCCCCAACCAGCCCCTACATCCGGCTCAAGCTCGCCGCAGCAAACAGCACATCCCTGATCGCCTCCCGGTCCCCCACCTGCCCCGCCGCAGCCTCCTGCGGCGACACATGACCCGCCGCCAACCGGCAGAACTCCACCCCGTCCAGCGCGACATGGGCGACCTCATGCTCGGCGGAGCCCACGGCCCCCAGTGAATCCAGCGGAATCAACCACTCCCCGCCGCCCAGCCCCTCGATCTCCAGCCGCAGGCTGCGGCCGGGCTCGCCCACCGGAACCAGATGCCGGCGGCCGTCACGGCGACGTGCGGCCAGCACCGCCGGCAACATCCGCGCCGCGAGGTCGATCATGCCGTGCAGATGACGCGGCGCGGGCGGCTCGTACGGGTAGTCCACCGCCTCGGCGATGTCCTCCGCGTGGACCCAGCACTCGAACGCCCGGTCCAGCATCGCGTCCCGCAGCGGCAGCTCGAACGCGCCGTACGACACCGGAAGCGAGCCGGAGCTGCTGCCGGTGAAGGACACGGTCCGCACGAGGTCATGGCTCTGCTCCCGCCAGGGACCCCGCACGGACCGGGTGGGCGGGAAGTGGGAGGCCGCCCAGTACGCCTCCGTGCGCTCGGCGGGGGTGGGTGCCGCGGACGGGATGTCGCCCAGGGGGTCGTCCAGGCCGAGGGCGAGCGCGACGAGGCCGTCGACGGTGAGCAGGTGCGCGATGACCCCGGCGACGGTCGTACGCCGGGTCGTCTCCTCGTCGGCCTCGAACCACCGCAGCCGCACGGGCGCGTGCCACTCGGCGTCCCCTATGTCCTGCAGCAGCGCGTCGAGACGGGCGGTCTCGGCGTCGTACGGACCGGCCCACTCGGGCACCGGGATGCGCGGTGGCCGCCGGTCGAAGGAGACCGTCAGGACGCGGGTGCGCAGGCCCGGGTCGAGGTCGAGGCTCTCCGCGGGGTGCAGCAGTCCGACGGCCTCCCGCAGCCGCAGCGCCTCGTCGGCGCAGGTGCCGCAGTCGCCGAGGTGGTCCTCGACGGCCGCCGTCTCCTCCGGTGAGCAGGCGGCCAGCGCCCACGCGCCGAGCAGCGCCTTCAGGACGTGGTGCTCCAGCGTCAGCGGGGCTGGCCGCGGCGCCAGGTCGCCCAGTTCCTCCAGCGACGGCAGCGGCCGTCCGTTGTCCTCTACGGAGGAGCGCGGCAGGGGTATGCGGGGCGGGTGGCCGGGCTCCTGCCCACGGCCGGGGTCCTCTCCGCCGCCGTTGCCCGGGCCGCCGGGCTCGGTCACCTCCGGGCGGCCCTCGTCGTCCGGGATGCCGTGCTGCTCCTTGTCGTCGCCGGGGCCGTCGTAGCCGCCGTACCCGGCGTCGCCGTATCCCTCGTGGTCGTCGAACGCCTCGAACCGCTCAGGCCCGGTCACACGGCACCCCCGTAGCCCGGCGGCGCCCCGGGGGCGCCGGCGTCATGGGCGGTGGACAGGAGTTGCAGGCCGAGGCGTAGGCGGCGGCGGGCCTCGTCCTCGGTGACGCCGAGGTCGGCGGCGGTCTGGCGGTAGTCGCGGCGCTGGAAGTAGGCCAGCTCCAGAGCGGTGCGCAGGGGGACGGGCATGGCCTGGACGATGTAGTCGGCGCGGGCGGCGACGGAGGCCTGGCGGACCTTGCGCTCCAGGTCCTCGGTGGAGCCGCCGCCCTGGGTGAGGGCGGCGGTCTCGGTGGCGCGCAGCCGCTGCACGGCCAGGCGGTGGGTCAGCGTGGCGACCCAGGAGCGCAGCGGGCCCTGCTTGGGGTCGTACGCCTCCGGATGCTGCCAGACATGGGCGAACACGTCGCTGGTGATGCCGTCGGCCGCGTGCTCGTCGCCGAGGACGCGGTGGGCGAGGCCGTGCACGAGCGAAGCGAAACGGTCGTACAGCTCACCGAGGGCCGCCGCCTCTCCGCGTGCGAGCCGCTGCTGCATCTTGCGGTCCCAGCGGGGCGGTGCGTCCTTCTTCGCCATACGGCCCCCTCACCCTGCTCTTCTCCGGTCCGGCCCGCGTCCACCGTCATCTCGAATGTAGTCGGCGCCTCTGACAACGCACGCCCCTTTGTGGCAATGGGCGCTCCCCGCGGAGGCGCAGGTGGTAGTGGACCTTCCCGGCCCGTTCCGGCCCTTGTGTCATCGCGTGCCTACCCACTCCCGGGGCGACCAGACTCGATCGAACAGGATCGAATACGACTGAAACAAGCCTCTTCTGATTGGTTTCCGTTTCCAGTACCTGGTTTCGGGGAACGGCCGCTGGGCAGCCGCGCTGCAAGGAAGCGTAGGTGGGGCTTCCGTTTCCGGCGAGCGAAGGGCTTGGTGGTGGCGTTCTACGTGACCGGCGACAAGCAGGGCGAGTGGGCCGTGCTCCAAGTGTCGGGCGAGCTGGACCTGGTGACGTCGCCCGTGCTGCGTCAGCGGGTGCACGATGTGGTGGCCGAGGGTCGGCACAGTCTCGTCCTCGACCTCTCCGAGGTGCTGTTCTGCGATTCCAGCGGCGTCGGCGTGCTCATAGCCTCCCGCCGCCTCATCCGCTCCTGCCAGGGCAGCCTGCGCCTGATACTGCCCGCTCAGGGGGCTGTGGACGGCTCCCACGTCAACAGGGTGCTCGGCGCCCTCGGCGTACGCCGCCTGTTCGAGGTGTACCCGGACGTGGCGGCGGCGGTCGACGAGGGGACCGAACCGCTCTCGGCGTGACCCGCCGCTACCGGACCTCCGCACTCGGTGCACGTCACACCGCCGCTCTGCCACGTCGTTGTCGCAAAATTAGCCCGGTCTTGGCACAAGCGACGTTTTCCGCGCCAAGGCCGCCCCGGGCGTCGTACGCTCCGTGCCAGTACGCACCCCACGTGACGTAAGGCGGCACGAAGAGACATGGTCAGCAGCGAGTACGAGCGCAGGATCGCCGCCCGGTTCGCCACCTTCGACCAGGACGGCAACGGCTACATCGACCGTGAGGACTTCAGCGCGGCGGCCAAGAGGCTGCTCGCGGAGTTCGGTACGGCGGCCCGCTCCGACAAGGGACAGGCCCTGTACGGCGGAGCCGAGGCGTTCTGGCAGGGCATGGCCGGCATAGCGGACCGGGACGGCGACCAGCGGATCTCCCGGGACGAGTTCGTCGGCGGCGCGGTCAAGCGCCTGCGCGACAACCCGGACCGGTTCGCCGAGATCGCCCGCCCCTTCCTGCATGCCGCGCTCGACCTCGCCGACCGGGACGGCGACGGTGCGGCCACCGTCGGTGACACCGCGCGCGTGCTCACCGCTCTCGGCGTGAGCCAGGACGTGGCCGCGACGGCCACCGCCACCCTCGACACCGACGGCGACGGCAAGATCGGCGAGGCGGAGATCGTCTCTTCCTTCGCCCGCTATTTCACCGTGCCCGAATGACGTCACCTGTCTGAGTCGTCATCTGTCTGAATAGCGCTCGCGCAGCTTGTACTTGAGCACCTTCCGCAGAGTCTCGTTGCGCGGAAGGGCGTCGACCACTTCGAGCCGCTCCGGCAGCTTGTGCACCGACAGCCCTTCCGCGCGCAGGTACGAGGACACCGCCTCCAAGGTCAACTCCCCGGCGCCCGGCGGCTGTTCCACCACCGCGCACACCCGCTCCCCGCGCTCGGCGTCCGGCAGCCCGATCACGGCCACGTCCCCGACGTCCGGGTGCCGGTGCAGCAGATCCTCGATCTCCTTGGCGGAGATGTTCTCGCCCTTGCGGATGATCACGTCCTTCAGCCGCCCCGTCAGCACCAGATGCCCGCTGTCGGTGAGCCGCCCGAGGTCACCGGTCCTGAGGAACCCCTCCCCGTCGAACGCCTCCGCCGTCTGCGCCGGATCCAGATACCCCCGGCACACCGCCTCCCCGCGCAGCCGCACCTCCCCGTCCACGATCCGAATCTCCATGCCTTCCGGTGGCCGCCCCTCGGTCGTCGCCAGGTTCTCCACCGTGTCGTCCGGCGCCCCCATCGTGATCATCGGCACCTCGGTCATGCCGTACCCATGGGTGAGCTGCACGCCCATCTCGCGCACGACGGCGTGATAGACCTCCGGCGGCTTCGGCGCCCCACCGCCCGCGAGCAGCCGCAGGCTCGGAATGAGCTTTTCCTCCGGCTGCTTGCGCTGCTCGGCGAGGAACATCGAGTAGAACGCCGTCGACCCGCCCGCCACCGTCACCCCGTGCTTGCGATACCCCTCCAGCGCGTCCGGCAGCGCGAACTGCTCGAACATCACCGCCGGGAAGCCGTACAGCAGGAGCATGACGGTGTAGTCGGGGCCGGCGATGTGCGCGTATGGAAAGGCCATCGAGCCCACGTCGCTCGCCGACAGGTGCAGCGCGTGCGCGAGGCACGACCCGCCCGCGATGAGTGAACGGTCCGTGTGGAGAACGCCCTTGGGGTCGGAGGTGGTTCCCGAGGTCCAGTAGATCCACCGGACGGAGGTGCCGTCGGTGGGCGGGGCGGGCAGTACGGCCGGGTCGCCGTCGGGGAGACCGTCGTACGCCTCGAAGATCCCCCTGGCGCCGAGCCGCCGCGCCATCTCCGTGTGGTCGAAGCCGCGCCAGGTGCCCGGCACCGCGAAGAACTCCGCCTTCGACTCGCGCAGGGCGAAGCCGACTTCGCGGTCCCGGTAGAACGGGATGACCGGCGACTGTACGGCGCCCAGGCGGGCCAGCGCGAAGGACAGCAGGGCGGTCTCGATGCGGGTGGGCAGCTGCCAGGCGACGACCGTGCCGGGGCGTATGCCCATGGCGTGGAGGCCGGCCGCCACCCGCTCGGCACGGTCATGCAGCTCACCGAAGGTGAGCGTGCGGTCGTCCTGGAGGAGGACGGGGTGGTCGGGGGTCAGTTCGGCACGGCGTGTGACCAGTTCCCAGAGCGTGCGCGAGGAACCCAGGGCGTGTGCGGTGTCGTTCACGACGACCCCCTTGGCTGACGGTGTGTCAGATCGTGCGGAGAGCGTAGGGCTCGATGCCTTGTCGGTCCAGGGGTGCGGGGCTAGCCTGCTGCTGAATCTGACGGATCGTCAGGCAGGTGATGGATGGACCTCACGTACACGCCCGAAGAAGAGGAGTTCCGGGCGCGGTTGCGGGAGTGGCTGGGGAAGGTCCTTCCGACGCTGCCGCCGAAGCCGTCCCCGGCCGACTGGCCCGCGCGCAGGGCGTACGACCTCGGCTGGCAGCGCATGCTGTACGACGCCGGGTACGCGCACGTGCACTGGGACGCCTCCCCGACCGTGCGGCTGATCTTCCTGGAGGAGACCGAGAAGGCGGGCGCGCCCTATGTGGGGGCGGGCTTCGTCGGGCTGCTGCACGCGGGCCCGACGATCGCCGCCGAGGGGACCGAGGAGCAGCGGGCGCGCTGGCTGCCGCCGATCCTTCGGGGCGAGGAGGTCTGGTGCCAGGGCTTCAGCGAACCGGACGCCGGATCGGACCTCGCCGCGCTGCGCACGCGCGCGCGTAGGGACGGCGACGACTACGTGGTGAGCGGGTCCAAGATCTGGACCTCCCATGCCGAAGTGGCCGACTGGTGCGAGCTGTTGGTCCGCACGAACCCCGCCGCGCCCAAGCATCGCGGCATCACCTGGCTCGCCATGCCCATGGACGCCCCCGGCATCACCGTACGTCCCTTGCGCACGCTCGCCGGATCCGCCGAGTTCGCCGAGGTGTTCCTCGACGAGGTCCGTATCCCGGTCGCCAACCGTGTCGGTGACGAGGACGACGGCTGGCGCGTGACGATGGTGACCCTCTCCTTCGAGCGCGGCACGGCCTTCGTCGGCGAGGTGGTCGCCTGCCGCCGCGTCCTGCGCGAACTCGCCGGTGAGGCACGGAAGAACGGCCGCTGGGACGATCCCGTGCTGCGGCGCGGGCTGGGCCGGCTGAACGCCGAGTTCCGCGCGCTGTGGCGGCTGATCCAGTGGAATGTGAGCGAGGCGGAGAGTGGAGTCCCCGGAGTGGGGAGTTCGATTTTCAAACTGAGGTATTCGCAGGCACGGCAGGAGCTGTACGACACCGCGGCCGACGTCCTGGGACCGGACTGCCTCGACCTCGACCGGCCGTGGACGCTGGACCGCCTGTCGTCCCTCTCCTACACCATCGCCGCCGGCACCTCGCAGATCCAGCAGAACATCGTGGCCGAGCGCATCCTCGGGCTGCCGAAGGGACGGTGACTGCGCGTATGAAATTCCAACTCACCGAGGATCAGCAGGCGTTGCGGGACGGCGTACGACAGCTGCTGGCACGGCGTTTCGACGCCGAGGCGCTGCGGGCTGCCGTGGACGCACCCGCGCTCGACCGTGGGCTGTGGCGGGCGCTCGGCGAGGCCGGGTTCTTCGCGCTGCGGCTGCCGGAGGCGGACGGCGGAGTCGGACTCGGGCTGCCCGAGGCGGTGTTGGCCTTCGAGGAGACGGGCCGGGCGCTGCTGCCGGGACCGCTGATCGCCACACATCTGGCGGCGGGGGAGGTGGCGGGCGCCGCGGACGGGGAGACCGTGGTCGCCGCCGTGGACGGCAGCGGGCTCGTGGAGTGGCTGGCCGAGGCGGACGTCGTACGAGGGGACGCCGCCGGGGCCGTACCGCTGCGGTCGGTTGATCCGCTGACTCCACTGCACCGGGTGGGTGAGGGCGGGGCGGCCGTGGACCCCGTCGCCGCACTCCTGACCGCCGCCGAACAGGTGGGCACGGCCGGGCGGGTGTGCGAGCTGGCGGTGCAACACGCCCGGACCCGTGAGCAGTTCGGGCGGCCGATCGGAGCCTTCCAGGCGGTCAAGCATCTGTGCGCCGGAATGCTGGTGCGGACGGAGGTGGCCCGGGCGGCGGTATATGCCGCCGCCGTCACCGCCGACCGGACGGACATCGCGGCGGCCCGGCTGCTCGCCGACGAGGCCGCGGTACGCGGCGCCCGTGACTGCCTTCAGGTGCACGGCGGAATGGGCTTCACCTGGGAGTCCGAGGTGCATCTCCATCTGAAGCGGGCCTGGCTGCGTGCTCGGCGTGGTGGAGCGAGCACGGAGAGTGAGGAACTGCTTGCGGCGGATCTGGTGGCCTGAGCGGCAAAGTGGGCGCTGGGCTGCGGTGTCGCGCACACAGTCGGCACGGATGTCGCGGATTGTGGCATACCGGAATTACGGAGCGTTGATATCGGGTTGTGTCCTAAGAGTGACTCGTCACGGCCTGGAGTCGCTGCGTTGCTCCGGTACCTTCTGTGGGATGCGAGCGGGTGCGAGCACAAATCATGTCGGTGTTGCCCTTGAGGCGGCCCCGGATCCGGCGATGTGCCCCTGTTCGACTCGCCACAACGAGCGTCGCACAGTATGCCGCACGGGTACTCCTTCGCGCTGGAATATGCCCGAAGCGCTTGTTGGGGTGACTGTACGTCAACCATGCTGTCTCGTAAGGGATTCACGTTCTGTGAACCCGGCTCTGACCATTGTTCTGGTCATGCAAAGAATGGCTACGATCGTGGCGCTCGTGTGGCGCGAGGTCATGTGTCCGCCGGTTCGGATGGTGTGAGCGGTGCAGGTGCTTCAAGTGCAGCTGGAGATCCGGCCCGACCCCGCAGAAGTGGGGCGCGCCCGGCGGTGGGCCCGCTCGCGGCTCGCCGGGTCCGGGATAGGGGCCGATGAGCCGCTGGCCGAGACGCTGATCCTGCTCGTCTCCGAACTTGTCACCAACGCCGTCGTGCACACCGGTTGCCCGGCCGTGCTCCGGCTGTCGCTGCCCGGAGAGGCGGCGGAGCCGGCTGCTCCGGTCCGGCTGGAGGTGGCCGACGCCAGCGACCGGGCCCCCGTCCCCCGGTGCGTGGACGGCGAGCAGACGGGCGGCCGCGGTCTCGCTCTCGTCGACGGCCTGGCCGACCGCTGGGGCTGGAGCCCCGAGGGTGCGGGCAAGCGCATCTGGTGCGAACTGGACCGCTGCACGGACCCGCCCCAGGCGGCGACGGCGTTCGGTGGCGGTGCCACGGCCTATGAAGGGTATGAGGGGCTGGCGTACGAAGCCGTATAGCCACTCGTGAGTGTGCCCCGGCGCATGGTCACGGGCATGGCGACAAACGCTTACCGCCCTTGTCCGGCCGACAGGGCGCATGCGCCCGGATGTGCTTCTGTGCGCGGCCAGCGAAATCGGGGCGTAAGTGATGAATCCCCTTTCGGGTGTTGACGCGACGTGACCGTTTGATCACGCTGGTGGTCAGCGATTCGCCGTGAGGGGACGACGAGGGTTCCGGTGACGGGAGCCCTCGGCGAGTGTGGGTCGTGATTCGGCGTCGGTTCTGCTTGGGGCCATGAGGAACCGGGGCGGGTGCGCCGAAGCCGGATGGCGGCGCGCGACACCGTGCTCGGGGCGGGCGCGGCGCGTCGCCAGCCGGCCGCGCCCGGGGAGGCGGAAGCGTGGCCGGCGACTAGAGAACGGCCACTGGGGCCACCGGAGTTCCCGTGGCGCCGACGAACGGCTCGGGCATCGCCGACAGCAGGAAGTCGTAGTGGCCCGCTTGTCCACAGGCTGTGGACAACTCTTCGAGATTCCAGTTCTGGCCCTGCAGCATCCCCATCTCCACGAGGTCGAGCGCATGCACGGGCAGCCACAAATCCTCGATCTCCGGCGGAAATATCTCAAATGTGAGGGTGTCGTTCGCGACGGCGGCCACATCGCGCGCGTGGAACCACTCCGGGGCGCGGATCGACAGCCCGGGTGACGGATAGGCGTACGCGTGCTTGTCCCCGGCCAGATACACCTGCACCTGTCCGGTCCGTACGAGCACGATGTCACCGGCACGCACGCGCGTGCCCGCGAGTTCCTCGGCGGCTTCCAGGTCCTCCGGGGTCACGGCATGCCCCCCGTCGAGGCGGTCGACGCCGTGCGCCTTCGCCACATCGAGGAGCACTCCGCGCGAGACGATGTGCCGCGCCTTGTCGATGCCGCTGAACTCGGCGCCGCCGTGCGGGGTGACGGTGTCGGCCGGGCGGCCGTTGTAGAGCCGGCCCGAGTGCGAGACGTGGGTGAGCGCGTCCCAGTGGGTGCCGGCCTGGAGCCCCATGGTCACCGCGTCGTCGCTGCACGCGACCGTTCCGGGGCCGAAGATCTCCTGGTTGATCTGCACCATGGCGTGCAGTGGATTGACGCGCCCCGGGATCATCCCGGTCTGGACGCCGTCCTGCCTCAGGGGGAGCGCGAGCGGAATCCTGCGCCCGCTGCGGACGCAGGCGGCTGCCTCCCGTACGACCTCGTCGGTGATGAGGTTGAGGGTCCCGATCTCGTCGTCGGCTCCCCAACGGCCCCAGTTGTTGACCCGCTTGGCGATGTCGTGGAACTCGGCCGGTAGTGACATGCGAGCCTCCCCGGGGCTTGTGTCCAGGTGTCTGACGGGACTTAAAATCTAACGGTCCGTCAGAAATCGCGGGAAGGGGCCGGGCGTGGGGAACTTCTTGGCAGGCAAGGTCGTCGCCGTGACCGGCGCCGGACGGGGCATCGGCCGGGCGGTCGCGCTCGCGGCGGCTGCCGAGGGAGCGAAGGTCGTGGTCAACGACTACGGCGTGGGGATCGACGGCGCCTCCCCGACCAGCGAGGTCGCCGAATCCGTCGTCAAGGAGATCGAGGCGGCGGGCGGTGATGCGGTCGCCGTGGCCGACGACGTCGCCACGATGGCGGGCGGGCAGCGCGTGGTCGACACGGCGCTGGAATCGTACGGCCGGCTCGACGGTGTGGTCTGCGTGGCCGGGATTCTGCGTGAGCGGATGCTGTTCAACATGACCGAGGAGGAGTGGGACCCGGTCGTGGCCACGCATCTCAAGGGAACGTTCACGGTGTTCCGGGCGGCGTCGGCGGTGATGCGCAAGCAGCGGGCCGGGACACTGATCGGCTTCACCAGCGGCAACCATCAGGGGTCCGTGTCGCAGGCCAATTACAGCGCCGCGAAGGGCGGGATCATCTCGCTGGTGCGGAGCGCCGCGTTGGGGTTGCACAAGTACGGGGTGAGCGCCAATGCGGTGGCGCCGGTCGCTCGTACGCGGATGTCGGCGAACGTGCCGATGGAGCTGGCGGAGATCGGGGAGCCGGAGGATGTGGCGGCGCTGGTGGTCTACCTGTTGTCGGACCGGGCTCAGGAAGTGACCGGGCAGGTGTACACGATTGCCGGGCCGAAGATCGCGGTGTGGGCGCAGCCGAGGGAACTGCGTTCGGCTTATGCGGAGGGGTCTTGGACGCCGGAGCGGATTGCGGAGTTCTTGCCGGGGTCGGTGGGGGTGGATCCGATGCCGATGCTCTCCGAGGTGGCGGGGATGGAGAGGGCGGCGGTTTCTGGGGTGCGGCCTAACGCCCAGTAACTCGGGGGGTGTCCTTGGTTGGCGGCTGCGGGTTCGTTGTGGCTTGTCGCGCAGTTCCCCGCGCCCCTGAAGGGGCGCTCTAACACACCGGTGATTTTGAGGGAGGCCCTCATGGACTTCGGTTTTGCGGCGGAGGATGAAGCATTCCGTGTGGAAGCGCGCGCCTGGCTCGCCGATCACGCCAACGGCCTGCAAGATCGGCGTAGTTGGGAACGTGTCCTCGGAGAGGCCGGGTGGATTGGGCTTTCCTGGGGGGAGACCGGGTACGGCAATCGGTCTGCCACGCTTACCCAGCAGGTTGCCTGGGCGGAGGAATACGCGCGTTCGGTGGCGCCTCCGCGGTCGGGGCATATTGGTGAGAATCTGCTTGCTCCCACGCTGATTGCTCATGGCACCGACGAGCAGAAGGGTCGGTTTCTGCCGGCGGTTGCCGCGGGGGAGGAGCTGTGGTGTCAGGGGTACAGCGAACCGGGCGCGGGATCGGATCTGGCTGGGATACGGACCGTGGCGACACGGGAGTCGCAGGGGACGTATCGCATCACTGGGCAGAAGATCTGGACGTCGCTCGCGCATGAAGCGGACTGGTGCTTCGTGTTGGCGCGGACGGATGTGAACTCCCGTCGTCACCAGGGGCTCAGTTTTCTGCTTGTTCCCATGGATCAGCCGGATCACATCGATGTGCGGCCCATTCGGCAGATGACCGGCACCAGTGACTTCAACGAGGTCTTCTTCGACGGGGCGCACGCGCGCGTGGAGCACGTGGTCGGGGGTGAGGGCAATGGCTGGCGGGTGGCGATGAGTCTTCTCGGCTTCGAGCGCGGTGTTTCCACCCTTGCCCAGCAGATCGGCTTCGCGCGGGAGTTGGAACGGATCGTGGCCACTGCCGTGGAGACGGGGGCGGTCGGTGATCCGGTCGTACGGGATCGGCTTGTGCGGCAGTGGGCGGAGCTGCGGGTGATGCGGTGGAACGCCCTGCGCACGCTGGGGAGTTCGGGCGACGCGGGAGCGCCCAGTGTGGCCAAGCTGCTGTGGGCCGGGTGGCATCAGCGGCTCGGGGAGCTGGCGATGCAGGTGCGGGGAGCGCGGGCGGGCGTGGGCCCTGCGGACTGGTCGGCCTCGGCGCCGTACGAACTCGACGAGGCGCAGCATCTGTTCCTGTTCTCGCGGGCCGACACCATCTACGGCGGCTCGGACCAGGTTCAGCGCACGATCATCGCCGAGCGGGTGCTCGGGCTGCCGAGGGAACCCAAGGGGGTTGTGTGATGCGCGGCGTGGTGTTCGACGGGAAGCGGGTCGAGGTCGCGAACGACCTGGAGGTGCGGGATCCGGGGCCGGGCGAGGTGCTGGTGTCGATCTCGGCGGCGGGGTTGTGCCACAGCGATCTGTCCGTGGTGGACGGCACCATTCCGTTCCCTGTTCCCGTGGTGCTGGGGCATGAGGGGGCGGGGGTGGTGGAGGCCGTCGGCGCGGGGGTCACGCATGTGGCGGCCGGTGACCATGTCGCCCTGTCCACGCTGGCCAACTGCGGTACCTGCGCGGAGTGCGACCGAGGGCGGCCGACCATGTGCCGGCAGGCGATCGGGCGGCCCGGGCAGCCGTTCGCCCGCGGTGGGCGGCCCGTCTTCCAGTTCGCGTCCAACTCCGCGTTCGCCGAGCGGACCGTGGTGAAGGCCGTGCAGGTGGTGCGGATCCCGAAGGACATTCCCCTGCCCTCCGCCGCGCTCATCGGGTGCGGGGTGCTGACCGGGGTGGGCGCCGTGCTCAACCGGGCGAAGGTGGACCGTGGGGACAGCGTGCTCGTCATCGGTACGGGGGGCATCGGGCTCAATGTCCTTCAGGGGGCGCGGATCGCGGGTGCGCTGCGGATCGTCGCCGTCGATGCCAATCCGGCGAAGGAGGCGGTGGCGCGGCAGTTCGGGGCGACCGACTTCCTGACCTCGACGGAAGGCGTGCGGGAGCTGCTGCCGACGGGGGCGGACCATGCCTTCGAGTGCGTGGGGCGCGTCGAGTTGATCCGTGCGGCCGTCGATCTGCTCGACCGGCACGGGCAGGCGATCCTGCTGGGCGTACCGCCGGCCGGCGCCGAGGCCTCCTTCGTCGTGTCCTCGATGTATCTGGACAAGTCGATCCTGGGGTGCCGGTACGGGTCGTCGCGCCCGCAGCGGGACATCGCGCTGTACGCCGAGCTGTACCGGAACGGGCGCCTGCTGCTGGACGAGTTGGTGACGCAGACGTATCCGGTCGAGGAGTTCGAGCGGGCGGCGGCGGACGCGGAGGCGGGGAAGGTGGCTCGCGGGGTGCTCACATTCTGAGTTCCTCGGAGTTCTCACGATGTGAGTTCCTCGGCGCTCGGCCGGTGTCCCGGCGGAGTTTTCCACAGGCCCGGAAATCGGCTGCCGCGTTGTCAGTGCCGCCGCCTACCTTCATCTCATGACCTACCGCGATGTCGCCTCCAAGCAGGTCCTGATCTGGGCCTGCACCGCCGTCGGCTCCCGCATGCCGGTCGCCATGGCGCCGTTGGCGCTGGTGTTCCTGGTGCGGGAGCGGCCCGGCGGCTACACGCTGGGTGCGGCGCTCGCGGCGGCCTATGTGATCGGCGAGATCATCGGGGCGCCGGTCCTCGGGATGCGGCTGGATCCTGCGCGCGGTCGGCGACATCTGGCCGTGGGGCTAGCGGGCGGGGCGGTGGGGTTTGCGGGGCTCGGGGTGCTGCCCGGTGCGCACCCTGTCGTGCTGGGGGCGTTCGCGTTTCTGGCCGGTGCCGCTCCGGCGGCCGTCGCGGGCGGGCAGCGGGCGCTGCTGACCTCGCTGGTCCCGGAGCGCGCGGTGACGCAGGCTCTGTCGGCCGAGTCGATGCTGATGTCCGGCGTGTGGGCCGTCTCCCCGGTCGCGGTGGCCGGCCTCGCCCTCGGGGTGGCGCCTCGGGTGCCGCTGCTCCTCGGGGCCGCCCTGATGGCGTCGTCGACAGCCGGCCACTGGCTGCTTCCGGCGGGCTGGGCCAAGGGGGATGAGGACGGTGAGGCAGGCCGGGGCAAGCTCCGCGTGCTGATACGCGCCTGGCCGGTGTACGTCACGGGCGCGGCCAGCCTCACCCTGCTCGGCCTGGCCGAACTCACCCTGCCCGCCCTGCTGGAGCAGCGCGGCATCGGCGTGGGCTGGTCCGGCCCGATGCTGGCGGGACTCGCGGTGGGGGCGGGGATCGGGGCGTTCCTGTACGGCGTGCGGTCGTGGCCGGGGCGGCTTCGTACGCGGAGTGTGGTGCTGATGTGCGGCATGTCGGCCTTCGTGAGCCTCACCGCGCTGATACCGGGCGCGGCCGGGATCGCGATCGCCCTCACCCTGGCGGGCACCCTCCAGTCGGGTGCGCTCATCACCCGCAACCTGTCCCTCCGCGAGGCCCTGCCGCCGGGCGCCCTGGCGGCCGGCTACTCCGTGATGTACGCCGCCGCGGGCGCGGGCTACGCCGCGACGGGTTCCCTCGCCGGTGGCCTGCTCCAGGTGGTGGCGCCGTCCACGGCCATGCTGGCCGGTGTGGTGCTGACCCTGCTGCTGACGGCGCTCGGCTGGTGGGGAGAGGCCCGCCGGGACGGCTCAAGTGCGGCTGGGGACCTGGACGTCGGCGTTGCTCCCGGCGCGGAAGGTGCGCCGATAGCTGGTGGGTGTGACGCCGAGCGCCGCCTGTAGGTGCTGCCGCATCGACTGGGCCGTGCCGAAGCCGGCGTCCCGGGCGACCTGGTCGACGGAGAGATCGGTGGACTCCAGGAGGTGGCGGGCGCGTTCCACCCGCTGCTGGGTGAGCCATTGGCCGGGGCTGACGCCGACCTCCTCGCGGAAGCGGCGCGTGAAGGTCCGTACGGACATGGCCTCCTGCTCCGCCATGTCGCGCAGCTGGATCGGCTCGTGGAGGCGGCCCAGGGCCCAGACGCGGGCCGTGGTCGTGGTCGCCTGCTGCGGGTCGGGGACCGGGCGGTGGATGTACTGCGCCTGGCCGCCGTCGCGGTGGGGCGGTACGACCGTGCGGCGGGCCACGTCGTTGGCGATCGCCGTGCCGTGGTCGCGGCGGACCATGTGCAGACACAGGTCGATGCCGGCGGCGACGCCCGCCGAGGTCAGCACCTCGCCGTCGTCGATGAACAGCACGTCCGCGTCGACCTTGATCCTCGGGAACAGCCGCTGGAAGCGCTCGGCGTCGGACCAGTGCGTGGTGGCCGGGCGGCCGTCGAGCAGGCCGGCGGCGGCGAGGACGTAGACACCGGTGCAGATGGAGGCCACCCGGGTGCCGGGGCGGATGCGGGCGAGCGCGGCGGCCAGTTCGTCGGTGAGCACGCCCTCTTCGAAGACCGGGCCGAGCTCGTACGACGCCGGGACGATCACGGTGTCGGCGGTGGCCAGCGCCTCCGGGCCGTGTGCGACGTGGATGGAGAAGTCGGCGTCGGTCTGGACCGGGCCCGGCGGCCGGACCGAGCAGGTGACGACCTCGTACAGATGCCGCCCCTCGGCGTCCTTGGGGCGTCCGAAGATCCGGTGCGGGATGCCCAGCTCGAACGGGAGCAGCCCGTCGAGGGCGAGGACGACGACGCGGTGCGGGCGGAACCGCGACCCACGCTCATGGCGTTCCGGCTCACTCACGCTCACGGCACTCCGGCTCATGCTCATGGCCCGATCATAACGAATGATGTCCTTCGGGCCAATGGATCTGTGGGCGCGCAGGCCCGAAGCTCGTTGTCGTGACGCAGACAACCGAAGCCACCGGCGTCGACCGGACCCCGCAGAAGCCACGCCGTACCCGCATCCATCGCGCGTGGTTCGTCGCTGCCGTCGCCTTTGTGACGATCCTCGGCGCCGCCGCCTTCCGCTCCCTGCCGGGGCTGCTCATCGACCCGCTGCACCAGGAGTTCGGCTGGTCACGCGGCACGATCGCCGCCGCCGTCTCGATCAACCTCGCCCTGTACGGACTGACCGCGCCCTTCGCCGCCGCCCTGATGGACCGCTTCGGCATCCGGCGTGTGGTCGCGGCGGCGCTCACCGTGATCGCGATCGGCTCGGGCCTGACGGTGTGGATGACGGCGGCCTGGCAACTGCTGCTGTGCTGGGGCCTGCTGGTGGGTCTCGGCACCGGTTCGATGGCGCTGGCCTTCGCCGCGACGGTCACCAACCGCTGGTTCACCGAGCGGCGCGGCCTGGTCACCGGCATCCTCACCGCCGCCTCGGCCTCGGGCCAGCTGATCTTCCTGCCCGTGCTGGCCCTGATGGTCGAGGCGGGCAACTGGCGCCCGGCCGCCGTCACGGTCGCCCTCGCGGCCCTCGCGGTCGTCCCCTTCGTCTGGCTGCTGCTGCGCGACCACCCGGCCGACGTGGGCGTGAAGCCATACGGCGCGAAGGAGTTCGTACCGAAGCCGGATCCGGTGCCGGGCGCCGCGCGCCGCGCCGTGACCGTCCTTTTCAAAGCGGCCCGCACCGGCCCCTTCTGGCTGCTCGCCGGCACCTTCGCGATCTGCGGCGCCTCCACCAACGGCCTGATCCAGACCCACTTCGTGCCGGCCGCCCACGACGAGCACATGCCCGTCCCGGTGGCGGCTTCACTGCTCGCGGTCATCGGCGTGTTCGACGTCATCGGCACCATCGCCTCCGGCTGGTTCACCGACCGCTACGAACCACGCCGACTGCTCGCCGTCTACTACGCGCTGCGCGGCATCTCGCTGCTGTTCCTGCCCATACTGCTCGCGCCCAGCGTCCACCCGCCGATGATCTTCTTCATCGTCTTCTACGGCCTCGACTGGGTCGCGACCGTCCCGCCCACCGTGGCCCTGTGCCGCGAGCAGTACGGCGACGACAGCGCCATCGTCTTCGGCTGGGTCCTCGCCTCCCACCAGGTCGGCGCCGCCCTGGTCGCCTTCATCGGCGGTGTCGTACGCGATGTCTCCGGCTCGTACGACATGGTCTGGTACGCGTCGGGCGCGCTGTGCGCGGCGGCGGCGCTGATGTCGCTGGTGATCCGGCGACGGCCGACCGCCGACGAGCCGGTGGCCGCTTAGAGGAACTGGCCCCGGTGGAACAGCAGCGGCGCCTCAGGGGTGTCGGCGGTGCCGAGGTCGTCCACCCGGCCCACCACGATGAGGTGGTCGCCGCCGGTGTGGACGGCATGGATGGTGCAGTCGATCCACGCGAGCGCGCCCGCGAGACGCGGTGACCCGGATACCGGAGCCGCGTCGTAGGCGACGCCCGCGAACTTGTCCCCGCCGCTCACCGCGAAGCCGCGGCACAACGTGCCCTGGCCGGCGGCGAGCACGTTCACGCAGAAGGCGCCCGCGCGGGCGATGCGGGGCCAGGTCGTCGACGTACGGCCGACCATGAAGGCGACGAGGGGTGGGTCGAGGGAGAGGGAGGAGAAGGACTGGCAGGCGAAGCCGGCGGGGCCGGATGCGCCATCGGTGGCTGGTGAGGTGACAACGGCCACGCCCGTCGCGAAGTTCCCGAGCACCCGCCGGAACTCGCCCTGCTCGACCGGCGCCCGCTCGTCCTCACCCACACACCGCAACTCCGGGCGCGGCAGCGCCTCTACGGGCCGGGCGGGCCCGGACCTGAGATAACGGACGGCTGCTGCCGCCATTCCTGCGTGTCCCATCACGCCATCCATTGAAGCTGACGGTGTGTCAGATGGGAAGGGGTGCGAGGGGCCTGCGCATCCTGAAGCGGGACGGACGGCCCTCAGCGCCCCTGGTATTCCGGACTCCTGCGTTCCACGAAGCTCGCCACGCCTTCCCTCGCGTCCGCTGTCGTCATGTTGATCTCCTGCGCGGCCGCCTCCGCGGCGAATGCGGTGGTGCGGTCGGTGTCGAGGGAGGCGTTGACGAGCTGTTTGGTCAAAGCGATGGCTCGGGTCGGGCCGGTGGCGAGGCGGTCGGCCCACTCGCGGGCTGTTTTGTCCAGCTCGGCGTCCGGGACGACGCGGTTGACCAGGCCCAGGCGTTCGGCGTCCGCGGCGGTGAGGGCGTCGCCGAAGAACATCAGCTCTTTGGCGCGTTGGGGGCCGATGAGGCGGGGGAGGAGGTACGCGCCGCCGCCGTCCGGCACGAGTCCACGCCGTACGAACACCTCGATGAACTTGGCGGATTCGGCGGCCAGTACGAGGTCGCAGGCGAGAGCGAGATGCGCGCCGAGCCCGGCCGCCGTGCCGTTCACGGCGGCGATCACCGGCTTCTCGCAGTCGAGGACGGCGCCGATCAGCCGCTGAGCGCCGAGCCGGAGGGTGCGGGCGACGTCACCGGCGATCCGCTCCCCGCCGCCCGACGCCCCGCCCCGCAGGTCGGCGCCGGCGCAGAAGCCGCGGCCGGTTCCGGTGAGGACGACCGCTCTCACGGTGGGGTCGGCGGAGGCGTCGGAGAGAAGTTGGATCAGGTGATCTCGCAGGTCAGGGGTGATGGCGTTGAGGGCCTCGGGGCGGTTGAGGGTGATACGGCGGACGTGACTGTCAGTGGTGTGCCGTATCAATGACTCAACGGAATGTCCGGACTCACGGGGGGAATCGGGGATGTTCGGTTCATTGGGTGGGTTCATGTCAGCGACACACCGCCAACGCGTCCAGCGCCACCGCTCCCTGCCCCCTGGGCAGCACCATCAGCGGATTGATGTCCAGATCCGCGAGGTCGTCCCCGAGTTCCAGTGCCATGCGCTGCACCCGCAGGACGACTTCGACGAGCGCGTCGAGGTCGGACGGGGGGCGCCCCCGGACCCCGTCCAGCAGGGCCCGCCCGCGCAGTTCGCCGAGCATGTCCCGCGCCTGCTCCTCACCGAAGGGCGGTACGCGTACGGCGGCGTCCCGCAGCACCTCGACGAGCACACCGCCGAGCCCGACGGTCACGGTCGGTCCGAAGAGTTCGTCGTGGGTGACGCCGACGACCATCTCGACGCCCCGCTCGACCATCTGGCACACGAGGACTCCGTCCAGCGAGACGTCCTCGTAGCGGGCGATGTCGGTCAGCTCGCGGTAGGCGTCGCGGACTTGGCTGGCCGAGGTCAGTCCGATCTTGACAAGACCCAGCTCGGTCTTGTGGGCGATCTGCGCGCCGGACGCCTTCATCACCACCGGGTAGCCGACGAGCCCCGCCGCGCGCACGGCCGCCGCCGCGCTGGTCACCAACTGCTCGCGCGGCACCCGGATTCCGTAGGCGCGAAGGAGCTGTTTCGCCGCGTGTTCGCTCAACTGCTGTCCTGGGCGCATCAGGGCCTGGGCCTTGCGGAAGGAGGGCGAAGGGCTGCGCGGTGCCTCGTCGAAGGGAGAGCGGTAGCCGGTGACGAACCGGTGGTGGTCGAGGTGGGCGCGGACTGCGGTGAGACAGTTGGTGACCGTACGGAAGGTGGCCACGCGCGAGGAGCCGAGCAGTACGTCGCGGTACGCCGGCTCGGTGCCGACCGGCGACCCCCACACCACGCACACCAGCTTGTCGGTCCGCTCGGCCGCGTCCACCAGGTCCTGCACGAGCCGGTCGCTGAGCGGCGGGAAGGGTCCGGTGACCGGGCAGATCAGCACGCCGACCTCCGGGTCGTCCAGGATCGCGTCGATGATCTTCCGCCCGCGCCAGTCCCCGACCGGATGCCCGCCGTTGTCGACCGGGTTGGCCACGCTGAGGTACTCCGGTATCCACTGATGCAGCTCGGCCTGCCGGGCCTCCGACAGCTCCGGCAGCCGCAGGCCCGCCTCGCTCGCCAGGTCGGCCACGTGCGCGCCCGTGCCGCCCGAGATCGAATAGACGACGACTCCATCGGCGCGGGGCGGACGGGCGCGGGCCAACAGGGCGGCGGTGTCCTGGAGTTCGTCGAGCCCGTCGACCCGGATCACCCCGAACTGCCGCATCGCGGCGTCCACCACCTCGTCCGCGCCGGTCAGCTTGCCGGTGTGTGAGGCGGCTGTGCGGGCGCCGGTCTCGGTGCGGCCCACCTTGACCGCGACGACCGGCACCCGGCGCCGGGCGGCCCGGTCGGCGGCGAGCAGGAAGGAGCGGCCGTCCTTCAGCCCTTCGATGTAGCAGGCGATGGCACCGACTTCGGGCTGCTCGGCGAAGTAGGAGATGAAGTCGGCGGTCTCCAGGTCGGCCTCGTTGCCGGTGGGCGCCCAGTGGGAGAGCCGGATGCCGAGTTCCTGGAGGGCGAAGACGGGGCGGCCCTGATGCCCGGACTGGGTGATGAGCGCGATGGAGGGACCGTCCAGGTCGTCCCGGAACCGCTCGAAGGCGTTCAGGTTGGTGTTCGGCCCGAGCAGCCGCACCCCGGCCCGCTCCCCGGCGGCCGTCAGCTGCCCCTGTACGACGGCGCCCTCGTCCCCCGTCTCCGCGAACCCGGAGGCGAAGACGACGGCGAACTTCACCTTTGCCTCGCCCAGTTCCTCGATCACGGGGAGCGGGTCGGCGACCAGCAGTACGGCGAGATCGACCTGCTCGGGCAGGTCGCGGACGGAAGGAAAGCAGGAGATGTCGAAGACGGAGGCACGCGAGGGATGCACCGGATACAGCCGGGCCCCGACCCGCTCGGCCCAGGACAACAGCTGCCGGGTGACGCCGGTGTTGGGTCGGCCCTCCCCGTCCGAGGCGCCGATGACGGCGACGGACTCGGGCCGGAAGAACCGGTCCAGATCAGGGACGCCGGCGTACAGCGGACGCCCGCTGACGTCGTAGTCGTCCACGTCGGCCGGGCGGCCGTGGACGGCGGGGGCGGGCTGTTCGCCGCAGGCGACGACCCGGCCCCGGCGGGAGTCGGTGGTAAGGGTGCCGTGGGTTGATCCAAGCATCGGTCGCCCCGCTCCTGTGTGACAGCAACTAACTGACGCAGTGTCAGATTACTGAACTGACGCTCCGTCAGGAAGCCGTCGGACCGAGGCGGTCCTGCGGCGGCGTGCCCATCACTGTGCGTTGGTACCCACTTCTCACTGTGCGTTGGTACCCACTTCGCCACACACTCCGGCACCCGACCCACCGGAGCGGGAGGGTCCCCCCGGCGTCAGACCGGCAGCCGTGACACCGAACCCGCCCCGTTCTTCGCGATGGCCTTTGCGATCTTCTCGGCGTCGATGGCCAGTTCGCGGAGCATGCCGCTGATGGGGTTGGTGAAGCCGGTGAAGTACAGGCCGGGGGCGTGCTGGGGGGTGCGGGCGCCGTGGACGAGCGGTTTGCCGCGGGCGTCGAGGACGTCCAGGTGGCCGATGAGGCCGTCGAGTGCGCGGGCATAGCCGGTGGCGGCGATCACGGCGTCCGGGCCGACGCGGTCGCCGTCGGTGAGGACGACCTTGCCGTCCTCGAAGCCGTCGACGGCGGCCACCACCTCGACGGCGCCCTTGCGCACGGCGTCGATGAGGCCGACGTCCTGTACCGGGATCGAGCCCTCGTTGACCCGGCTGTAGAGGCCGGTGTCGGGGCGGGACAGGCCGTGTTCCGAGAGGTCCGGCACGCTGACCTTGGCCAGCGGACGGGCGAGCCGGTCGACCAGGCCGACCGGGAGGCGTCGGCACAGTACGCCCGTGTACTGGGCGGCCCAGCCCGCGGTCGACCGGCGCACGATGTGTGGGGCGGTGCGGACGGACAGTCGTACGCGGGAGGCGCCGCCCTCGGCGAGGTCTACGGCGATCTCGGCGCCGGTGTTGCCGACGCCGACGACGAGGACGTCACGGCCGGCGTAGGGCTCGGCGTTGCGGTAGTCGGAGGCGTGGAGGAGGTCCCCGGTGTAGGAGTCGCGGCCGGGCCAGTCGGGGAGGTGGGGTGTGTGGTTGTAGCCGGTGGCGACGATGACCGCGGCGCCGGTGAGTTCGCGGCCGCCGGTGGCGTGCAGCAGCCAGCCGGAGCCGTCGGGCGCGCGGTCGACGCGGGAGACCTCGACGCTGGTGACGATCTCCAGCTCGTGGTGCTCGGCGTACTTCTCCAGGTACCGGACCACGTTGTCGCGGGACACCCAGCGCCCGAAGCGGCGCGGCATCGGCAGACCGGGCAGACCCGAGAGGCGACGGGTGGTGTGCAGGTGCAGCCGGTCGTAGTGGCGCCGCCAGGACGCGCCCACCCGGTCGGACTTCTCCAGGACGACCGCGCGTATGCCGCGGGCGCGCAGGGCGTACGCGGCGGCGAGTCCGCCGGGACCGCCGCCGATGATGTACACGGGGCGGTCTGCGGGGCTGTGCGCCGCGGGGTTCGCGGGGCTCTGCGCCGCTTGGTTCGCGGGAGATGCGGACGCTGTGGAGTCGGCCATGGGCGCGAGCGTAATCACGTGTCTGTTTGATGGGTCTCGGTCAAGACCGGAATTGGTTGCGGATTGATCACGCATGTAGGAGGAATGGGTGGGACCGGTGGCGTAGGGCGACTGGTTGTGGTGCTTTCACGGGCCTGTAAACAGGCCGCGACGCCGAACCCGAGGTGTGCGGAGGGGCTCGACGTCGCGGTGGGGCGGCGCGCGCTCTGTTACCTCTCGCGCTGGTTCTTGTATCCGGTGACCTTGGCGATCCAGGTGATGAAGTCGCCGAGGCTGCCCGCGGCGGCGGCGATGTTGGCGGAGACCGTCAATTCGAGGCGGGCCCACAGGTTCGCGGCGGTTCGACGGGTCGTCGACAGCCTCTTGCGCGACCGCGCCCGGCGCTGCTGAACTGACGTACCGTCAGATTCTGTAGCCATCACGGGGAGTGTGCATGGACGTCCCGGAGATCGACGCGTTCACGAGGACGTACTGGGACGCGGCCGCGGAGGGGCGTCTGCTGATCCGCCGCTGCGGGGCGTGCGGCCGGGCCCATCACTACCCCCGCGAGTTCTGCCCGCACTGCTGGAGCGAGGACGTCACCTGGGAGCCCGCGACCGGCCGGGCCACCCTCTACACCTGGTCCGTCGTCCACCGCAACGACCTGCCACCCTTCGGCGAGCGCACACCGTACGTCGCCGCGGTCGTCGACCTCGCGGAGGGGCCGCGGATGATGACGGAGGTCGTGGGGGGCGGGGAGCTGCGGGTGGGGATGGAGCTGGAGGTGGGGTTCCGGGAGGGGGTGCCGGTGTTCCGGAGTGAGCGCGATCGTGTAGCACGATGAGACACGCAGGGCTACGTCGCAGTCTGATCGCCGGGCTTGGTCCCGGAGTTCACGGCCACAGCAACTCCTTGTCCCAGCCCCCCTCCACCCGCCGATAGTTCAGCCGCACATGCCGTCGCTCCGCGTCCCCCTGGAAGAACTCCACCGTGTCCGGCTGGAGGTGGTACAGCGTCCAGGACGGGACCGGCGTGTCTGGGTCGCGCTGGGCGCGTTGCCAGGCCGCTGTCGATTCTGTCGCCAGCTCCTCCAAGGAGCCCAGGACTTCACTCTGGTGGCCGGTGAGGGCGGCGGCGAGGGCGCCGGTGGAGCGGGCGTGGAGGTCGGACTGGGCTTCCTGGGAGGGGGCGGTCGTGACGGGGCCGCGGATGCGGATCTGGCGGCCGAGGGCCGGCCAGTAGAAGCCGAGGGCCGCGTACGGGCGGGCCGCGAGGTGGCGGCCCTTTCTGCTGTGGTCGTGCGTGGCGAAGGACCAGCCGTCCTCGTCGGCGCCGTGCAGCATGACCGTCCGTACGTCCGGCAGGCCCTCCTCGTCCGATGTCGCCAGCGACATGGTGTGCGGCTCCGGCTGGCCCGCCGCCACCGCCTCCGCGAACCAGGTGGTGAAGAGCGGGAGAGGGGAGGCGGGTGCGGTGGCCGGGTCGAAGGGGCGGAGTTCGGTGACTCCCGCCTCCCAGACACGGGACGACCGCAGCAGACGTAGAAACTCGGAGTCCATGCTCCGATTGTCCCGCCCGATGGCCTTGCCTGGTGGTGGCTACGCCCGTCCCCGCTCCCCCGATGGTCGCTAAACCGTGCCGAGGTCGGACGACACCCAGCGCTCCGGGCGCATCCGGATGATCACCATCTCGCCGTGGTTGTTCCAGGAGTAGTCGACATAGCCGTCGACCTTCTCGGCGGGGAGGTAGCGGGCCGAGAGCTCGCGGAGTTTCTCGATGGTGGCGGGTGTGGTGTCGAGGACCGGGCCCTCCACCGACACGTAGCGGATCGTGGGTTCCAGTCGGTCCACCATCAGGGAGAACCTGCCGGCCTTGCTGATCAGCTGGTGTTTGCGGGAGTCCAGCCCGGTCAGGATCCAGACCGTGCCCTCGGGCTCGACCTGGTACCAGATCGGGACGCTGAGGGGTGCGCGCCCCTCCTCGGCGTCCACCGCCAGCGCGGCGATGTGCGGCTCGGCCAGGAACTGCTCGCGCTCCTCGCGGGTCAGGGCCATGTCGGGATCCTCCAGCGACTCGAGTCGTTCGGCTCGTTCGGCGGTCTTCCTGTGGTCCTTCTGTGACGCTCCTCTGTTCACAACGTCCGCCGACGGGTACCTGTTCCCCCACCGGCCGGCCGTCGCCTGCCGTTGGGCCGTTCGTCACCACGTGTCCCTACTGTGCCCGCCATGAGAAGAATCTCGATCATGCTCAGCGCCGTCGCGCTGACCGTCGGCCTCACGGCGACCGCCGCCCTGGCCGGCGAGAAGACCGGTGCGAAGACCGACGACTTCGGCCAGGCCACGCTCACCGGATGGGCGTCGCTGCCCGCTCAGACGTTCGTGCCGGGCAGCGAGCCGTCCGGGGCCGCGATAGGAGCGGGCCCGTTCAACGGGATCGCGGCGCCGTTCGCGGGGCAGCCGGTGCAGGGCTTCAGCGGCATCGTGAACCGGCACGACGGCACCTACGACGTGCTGTCGGACAACGGCTACGGCAACAAGGCCAACAGCGCCGACTTCCTGCTCCGCGTCCACCGCGTCAAGCCGGACACCCGCACCGGGAAGGTCAAGGTGCTCGGCGGGTTCAACCTGACCGACCCGTACCACAAGGTGCCGTTCGCGCTCACCCGCGCCGACCGCACCCTCACCGGCGCCGACTTCGACGTCGAGTCGATCGTGCGGGCGTACGACGGGACGTACTGGATGGGCGACGAGTTCGGCCCCTTCCTGCTGCACTTCTCGCGCACCGGCAAGCTGCTGGAGGCGCCGATCCCCCTCGACGGCGTGAAGGCACCCGAGAACCCGTACCTGAACGGCGGCACGCCCAACCTCGGCAGCAGCAAGGGCTTCGAGGGCATGGCCCGTTCTGTCGACGGACGGCACCTCCACCCGCTGCTCGAAGGCACGGTGACCGGTGACACCCCCGGCGACCTGCGCTTCAACGACTTCGATCTGAAGGCGGGCACGTACACCGGCAAGCACTTCACCTACCGCCTGGAGTCCGCCTCCCACGCCATCGGTGACGCCATCGCCGTCGACAAGCACCGCTTCCTGGTCATCGAGCGGGACGGCGGACAAGGCGAGACCGCCAAGTTCAAGCGGATCTACCTTGCCGACACGCGGGACCGCAACGGCGACGGCGTGATGGACAAGACCCTCGTCGCCGACCTGATGAACATCGCCAACCCGAAGAAGCTCGGCGGCTTCGGCGAGACGTTCACCTTCCCGTTCCAGACGATCGAGGACGTCGTCCTGCTCGACGACCGCACCCTCGCCGTCCTGAACGACAACAACTTCCCGTTCTCCACCGGCCGCACGGCGGGCAAGGCGGACGACAACGAGTACATCACCATCAGGCTCGGCGACCGACTGCACGCCGACTGGCGCGCGTTCCTCTAACGCCCTAACTCCCCAGCACCACCGTCCCCGACGAGCAGAACCACCCGCCCGTCCCGGACGCCACCGCGAGGCGCGGCAACCGCCCATCGGGCTTACGCACTTGCCGCGCCTCGCCCACCTCCCCCCGCAACTGCCGCACCGCCTCCACCAGCAGGAACAGCCCCCGCATACCCGGGTGCTGAGCCGACAGCCCACCCCCGTCCGTGTTCACGGGCAATTCCCCGCCCACGACTTTCAGCCGGCCCTTCTCGACGAACGCCCCGCCCTCGCCCTTCCCGCAGAACCCCAGATCCTCCAGCGTCACCAACGTCATGTACGTGAACGCGTCGTAGATCTCCGCGAAGTCGATCTCCTCCGGCCGTACGCCCGCCCGCTCGAAGGCGAGCCGTCCGCTCACCGCCGCCGGGGAGACGGTGAAGTCCGGCCACTCCGACATCGTCGTGTGCGAGACGTGCTCCCCGGTGCCGAGCACCCACACCGGCGCGGTACGGCAGTCCCGTACGTACTCCTCCGCCACCAGCAGCACCGCCGCCCCGCCGTCGGACCGTATGCAGCAGTGCAGCTTGGTGAAGGGGTCCGCGATCATCGGGCCGTCGAGGACGTCGTCGACGGTGATCGGCTCCCGGAACATGGCCTCCGGGTTCAGGGCGGCGTTCGCCCGCGCCTGCACCGCCACCTCCGCCAACTGCTCGATGGTCGTGCCGTGTTCGTGCATATGGCGGCGGGCGGCCATGGCGTACTTGGCGATGAGGGTATGGCCGTACGGGACCTCGAACTGGAGCGGACCGCGCGCGCCGAAGGACAGGTTGCCGGTCCGGCGGCCCGCCTTGATGTCGGCGCGGGCGGTGGAGCCGTAGACGAGCAGGACGGCGTTCGCGTGCCCGGCCGCTATCGCGTCGGTCGCGTGGGCGGCCATCACCTCCCAGGTGGAGCCACCGACTGAGGTGGAGTCGACCCAGGTGGGGCGCAGGCCCAGGTATTCGGCCACCTCCGCCGGGGCCAGGGTGCCGAGGCCGGCCGACGCGAAGCCGTCGATCACGGACTTGTCGAGGCCCGCGTCGGCCAGGGCGCGGCGCGCGGCCTGGGCGTGCAGGGCGTACGGGGTGGTGTCGTCCACGCGGCCGCAGTCGGAGAGGGCGACGCCGACCACGGCGACTTTCCGGCTCTCGGGAATCATGAGAGGCCTCCTGCCCCTGGGCATATCGTTCGTGGGCTCCTAATATGACGGCCCGTCAGATCGGGAGGGAAGAGCCATGGACGCCAGCTTCACCACCGAGCAGGACGAGATCCGCCGCACCCTGCGCGAACTGCTCCACAAGCGGTGCGGACCGGAGGAGCTGCGCGCCGCCGTCGATCAGCCGGCCGGCCACGATCCCGCACTCTGGACCGCCCTCGCCGACCAACTCGGCCTGCCCGGGCTCGCCCTTCCCGAGACCTACGGCGGTGTCGGCTGCTCGGTCACCGAACTCGCCCTCGCGGCAGAGGAGACGGGCCGGGCCCTCGCCCCCTCACCGCTGCTCGCGACCACCGTCCTCAGCGCGCCCCTGCTGCTCGCCCTCGGCACCGACGCCCAGCGCGCCGAGCTGCTGCCCCGCCTCGCCGCGGGCTCGCTCACCGCGGCCCTCGGCGTACCCGGCGCCGCGCTCGCCACCGCGCTCGGGCTGACCGGCGACAACGGCGGCGACTGGGCCGGAGGGGGGCGCGCGGGGGGCGTCCAGGCGCGGCGCACGGAAGACGGGGGCTGGCGGCTGTACGGGCAGGTCGACCAGGTCCTCGACGGGCACAGCGCGCAGCTGCTGATCGTCGCCGCCCACGCCGGAGGCTTCGCCCGCTCGCGCACGCTGCTGTTCCTCGTTCCCGGGGACTCGGCACGGCTCGTCCGCACCCGGCTGACCGCCCTCGACGCGACCCGCCCGCAGGCCCGCCTCCAACTGCGGGACGTCGACGCCGAGTTGCTGGGGGACGAGGGCGGCGACGTCCTGGGGACCCTCGCCCGCGTCGGCGACCACACCGCCGCCGTGCTCGCCTGCGAGGCCGTCGGGGCCGCCGACCGGGCGCTGGAGCGGACCGTGGAGTACGTGGGGCAGCGGGAGCAGTTCGGGCGGGCGATCGGGTCGTTCCAGGCGGTGAAGCACGGGTTGGCCGACGTGTACGTGCAGATTCAGGCGGCGCGCTCGGCCGCGTATTACGCCGCGTGGTGCTCCGCGGGAACTGCCGCAACGGGCCGTCCGTCGTCTGCGGGACCGCTGGGGCTGGTCGCGCAGTTCCCCGCGCCCCTTCCGGGCGCTGCCGAACCGCAGCCGGCTTCATCGGAGGCGCTCAGGGTGGGTGGGCTCGCGCTCGCGCAGGCCTTGGAGGCCTTGCGGGGTGCGGCCGCCGAAGGGATACAGATGCACGGCGGCATCGGGTTCACCTGGGAGCACGAGGCTCACCTGTACTTCAAGCGGGCTGCGGGTGACGAGCTGCTCTTCGGGCCCGTGCATCGGCTGCGGGCGCGTGCCGCCGACGCGGCGCGGCTCTTCGCGGGCGGGGAGGTGACCGTCTGATGGGCGTCAAGGATGTCGGGGTGCGGTTCGTGCAGAAGGTGTCGTCCACGCCGGGCTTCGCCAAGGTCGCGCCGCATGTCGTCCCCGCGCTGGACCGCGCCGTCCACCGGCTCACCCGCGGCAAGGTGCTGCTGAGCGCGCAGATGCTGCCGGGGGTGATCCTGACCTCGACGGGGGCGAAGAGCGGGCTCGCCCGCCGTACGCCGCTCGCCTGTATGCCGGAGGAGGACGGGCGCAGCTGGATTCTCATCGGCTCCAACTTCGGGCGCCCCGGCCATCCCGCCTGGACCCACAACCTCCTCGCCCGTCCCGACGCCGAGGTCAGCTGGAAGGGACGGGACATTCCGGTCCGGGCCCGGCTGCTGGAGGGCGAGGAGCGGGCGGCGGCCTGGAAGGCGGTGCTGCAGTTCTGGCCGCCGTATGCGGCGTATCAGGCGCGGGTGGAGCGGGAGATCCGGGTGTTCAGGATCGTACGGCGGTGATTCGTACGGCGGTGATCCCTAGAGCGTCCCCAGCCGCTGCGCCAGCAGAAACGCGCCGATTCCCAGCATCGCCGCACCCGACGTGCGGGTGACCGCGCGGGCTGCGGCCGGGCGGGCGCCGAGGACCGCGCGTGCCAGGAGGCCCACCGTCAGATAGACCGCCGCGCAGCACGCCATGTGCAGGACGCCGAGCGTGGCCGTCTGCACCGGCACCGGCAGCTGCCCGGTCCCCGTCACCAGGAACTGCGGCAGCACCGACAGATACAGCAGCAGCCCCTTCGGGTTCAGCCCGCTGATCGTGGCGCCGCGCAGAAAGACGCGGCCGCGATGCGTCTCGACCGCCTGGTCCGCCCCCGGCACCCCCGGATTCCGCAGCACTCCCCATCCCAGCCACACCAGGTACGCCGCTCCCGCCACCGTCAGTGCGGTCAGCAGGCCCGGCGACCCGGCCACCAGCACCGCGAGGCCGGCCGTCGCCAGGGCGGTGTGCAGGGCATAGCCGGCGACCAGGCCCGCGACCGCCGGCAGGGGGGAACGGCCGCGCAGGCCCGCCGAGATCACATACGCCCAGTCGGCGCCCGGTACGCACACCAGCAGCAGGTCGACGGCGAGGAAAGAAATCAGCGTTCCGGAGTCCATGGTGGTGACATTAGGCGGGAATGAGCCGAAAGTGTTCCCTAAGTTTGCCCATGATCGCGGAATGTGAGGGAAGATCTGCCTCATGGACGACGTGGACCGGAAGATTCTTGCCGAGCTGCAGCAGGACGGGCGGCTGACCGTGACCGAGCTGGCCGGGCGGGTGCGGCTGAGTGTCTCGCCGTGTCACCGGCGGCTGCGGGAGCTGGAGCGGGCCGGGGCGATCCAGGGGTACCGGGCCGTCGTCGATCCGGCGGCGGTGGGGCTGACCTTCGAGGCGCTGGTCTTTGTGTCGATGCGGCAGGAGGACCGGGACACGGTCGCCGAGTTCGAGCGGGCGCTGAGCGAGGTGGAGCACGTACTGGAGGCGCAGCGGCTGTTCGGCGAGCCCGACTATCTGCTGCGGGTCGCCACGGCCGACCTGGCGGCCTTCCAGCGGCTGTACGACGAGCGGCTGGCGACGCTGCCGGGGGTGCAGCGGCTGACGTCGACGCTGGTGATGAAGCACGTCGTCAAGGACCGGCCACTCCCTGGATAGCGCGACAGGCGGCGGTCCACCTGAGTGGGCCGCCGCCTGCCAGACAGGACTTGGGACCTGAGAAAGGAACTGAGAAGAAAAGGAGCCAGCGCTACTTCGTCGGCTTCTTCCCCGTCACGCCCAGGTGCACCAACAGCGCCAGATTCGGCTTGAGTTCAGCCTGTTTGACGCCCCACGTCTGGAAGCCCTTCTGGTGCGAGGCGACGGCCGCGAGCATCGCGACCAGTGAGCCGGCGATCGCGGCCGGGTTCACGTCCTTGTCGACCCGGCCCTTGGACTGGAGTTCGGCGACCGCGTCCACCAGGGAGTTGTTCACCGAGTTGAGGATCTTCATGCGGAGCTTGTAGAACCGTTTGTCTCCCTCGGCGGCACCGAGGTCGACGACGCGCAGGATCGCGTCGTTCTTGCGCCAGAACTCCAGGAAACCGTCCACGAGTTCCTGCGCGGTCTGCCAGCCGGCCTTGCCGACCCATGACCGGCCTTCGAGCAGCTCGGTCAACTGGCCGCCCTCGGTGGCCATTTGCTCGGCGATCTCCAGGACGGCGCCTTCGACGTCCGGGAAGTACTGATAGAAGGTGGCGGGCGAAGTGCCCGCTTTCCGGGCGACATCGATGACTTTGACGTCCCGGTACGGGGAGGAGCTGAGCATCTCGCTGAGGCAGTCGAGCAGCTTCTGTCGGGTCGCCTGCCCACGCCGGCCGGCCACGCGGCCGTCGACGGTACGCACTTGTCCTGTCATGCCGTCAGCTTACCGAGGGGTGATCGGAGCGCGATTCGGCCGACTGCAAATGGGGTGCACGGGGGTGGAGCGGGTGGTGTGCCTGGTCTGCGCGGTGCGGGCGACCCCGTTACGTTGACGGCATGGCCGAAAACAGGGCATCCGCGGGCGAAGAGGCATACGGCGAGGGCGTCGCGTGCTGGGTGGAGGCCCAGCTGCCCGACGTGGCGGCGGGCAAGCGGTTCTACGGGGAACTTTTCGGGTGGACCTTCGAAGACCAGCCGGAGGCGTACGGCGGCTCCGTCCGGGCCCTTCGCGACGGCGCCCCCGTCGCCGCGCTCGCGCGCAAGGCGGACGGCCGTATGCCCACCGTGTGGACCGTGTACTTCGCGACGCCGGACGCGGAGGCGCTGGCCGTGCGGGTCCAGATGGCCGGCGGTCAGATCGTCACCGCGCCCCTGCCGGTCGGCGACCTGGGCAGGGCCGCGCTGGTCGCCGACCCGGAGGGCGCCGTCTTCGGCCTCTGGCAGGCGGGCTCGCACCGGGGCTTCGGCAGGCGGCACGAGCCCGGCACCTTCGCCTGGACCGAGCTGTACACACGGGACACGGAGGAGGCGAACAACTTCTACGGCGGTCTGTTCACCGACGCCCTGTTCGGGCCGGACGCCGAGCCCGACTTCGGCCGCGCGCCCGTCTCCGACGTCTTCCCGCCCGAGATGCCGCCCCACCTCCTCGTCCATTTCGGTGCCGACGACTGCGACGCCGTACTGGAAACGGTGCGGCGGCTCGGCGGACGGGTACAGGCACCCCCATTCGACGCGTCATACGGCAGGGTGGCCGTTGTCACGGACAATCAGGGGGCGTCCTTCGCGCTGCTGCAACGCTGATCCCCAGCTGAGATGGCCCGTCCAGCATGCGAAAGGGGCCTTTGCGCGGAGCGGAACCTGTGTTTTTGTCCCAGGGCACTGTGTTTTTGTCCCAAGACACCCCGATCCGCCCCCGGGTTCGCAACCAGTGCCCGGGACAGGAAGAATCAGGGTGCGTGCCGCCAAGGCGGTGCGGTGGTGAGACGCTGCACGGGGTCGCGTACATATGTGGAATGACGCGGCTCGTACGGGGAGGTGGCAGGCAAGTGGTGGATCAGCTGACGCAGCACGATCCGCGGCGGATCGGGCCGTTCGAGGTGCTGGGACGGCTGGGTGCCGGCGGCATGGGGCTGGTCTATCTCGCGCGCTCGGCTTCGGGCCGGCGCGTGGCGATCAAGACGGTCCGGACGGAGCTGGCAGAGGACCAGCTGTTCCGGGTCCGCTTCACGCGTGAGGTCGAGGCGGCACGGGCGGTCTCCGGTTTCTATACGGCGGCCGTGGTCGACGCCGACCCGCGGGCGGCCGTGCCCTGGCTGGCCACCGCGTATGTGCCCGCGCCCTCGCTCGAGGAAATAGTGAACGAGTGCGGGCCGATGCCGGCGCAGGCGGTCCGCTGGCTCGCGGCGGGTGTGGCGGAGGCGCTGCAGTCCATCCACGGCGCCGGTCTTGTCCACCGCGACCTCAAGCCGTCGAACGTCCTCGTGGTCGAGGACGGCCCTCGGGTCATCGACTTCGGTATCGCCTCCGGCGTCTCCAACACACGTCTGACGATGACCAACGTCGCCGTGGGGACGCCTGCCTACATGTCGCCGGAGCAGGCCAAGGACTCACGGAGCGTGACCGGCGCGAGCGACGTCTTCTCGCTGGGCTCGATGCTCGTCTTCGCCGCCACCGGCCACGCCCCCTTCCACGGCGCCAACCCGGTCGAGACCGTCTTCATGCTGCTGCGCGAGGGCCCGGACCTGGAGGGCCTCCCGGAGGAGCTGCGCCCCCTCATCGAGTCCTGTATGCAGATGGAGGCCACCGGCCGCCCCAACCCGGCCGACCTCCAGGCCCAGCTGGCCCCCCACCTCTTCGGTTCCGGCTCCGACGACAGCGGTACGGCGTCGGCGTGGCTGCCCGAGCGGGCGGTGAGCCTGATCGAGGCGCGCCGCAACGGGCGCCCGCCGAGCAAGTCCACGCCGGGTTCCGGCCGCAGCGGCGGTCGGGCCGCCGTGCCGCATCCGCCCCCGCCCCCGCACGACCCGGTCGTCCCGGCGCCCGTGCCCGCCCCCGTCGGCGCCCCCGACACCGGCCCGGTGCGGCTGGCCGGCGGCGCGGTGCCGATCGGGCCCGGTCCGCGCGTGGCCGACGCCCGCGCCGCCGCCGTGAAGGCACCTCCTCCAGAGGCCGGCCTGGTCGCCTCCTGGTCCCGCCCCCGCCCCGGCGTCAACGGCACGGAGCCTGCTGTGGGCCCTGCCGTACCCGCACCACCGCCCGCACTCCCGGAGACCGCGGCCGGCTGGCGCCCCTGGCGCTTCCGTATGTCGAACGACGTCTGGGGCACCCCCTCCGTCTCCGACGACCTCGTCTACGTCACCTCCTTCGAGGTACACGCCCTCGACGTGGCCACCGGCCGCCGCCGCTTCAAGACGAGAGACGTCGCCTGGTCGATGGCGGTCGCGGACGGCCGTATCCACGCCTCCGACGGGCCCACCCTGTACGCCCTCGACGCCCGGGAGGGCGCGGACCTGTGGCGCCTGTCCACCGACGCCTGGGTGTACTCGCTCAAGGCCGACCGCGGAACCGTCATCACCGGGACACGTGGCGGCGGCGTCCAGGCGTGGGAGGCCTCGAACGGGCAGAAGCTGTGGGAGATCACCGGCGCCCAGACCGACTTCGAGTCCCCTGAGGCCGGGCCCGCCCTGTACGACGGCACGGTGTTCGTCTGGCAGGACGCCCGGCTGCGTGCCCTGGACGCCCGCACCGGCGACGAGCGCTGGTCGTACCCGATCGGCGACGCGGCCTCCTGCGGCGGCGTTCCGGTACGGGTGGCGCAGGCCCACGACGGATTCGTGTACGTCTGTGCCGGGACGCGCGTCCTCGCCGTCGACGTGACCTCCGGCCATGTCCGCTGGCACTTCGAGGCCCCGGCGGTCTTCCTCTGCCCGCCGACCTTCGTCCCCGGCCCGGCCGTCACCGGCGGCGGGGTCTACCTCGCCGACTACCTCGGCACGGTGTACGCCCTCGACGCCACGGACGGCCGCGACCGCTGGCGCATCGCGACGGAGTCCCGCGCGTCCATCGAGCCGGTGCTGGTGGCCGCGGGGCATGTCCATGTGGGGAGCGGCAAGGGGCTCTACACCCTTGACGCGGTCACCGGTACGCCGAAGTGGCGGTTCCAGGCGGGCGGAGACATCGTCGGTTCGCCGTCCGTGGCGGAGGGGCGTATCCACTTCGGGTCCACGGATCACCTGCTGTACACGCTCAAGGCCGATGACGGGCGGTTGAGGTGGAAGCTGGCGACGGGTGGGGAGATCACTGGGTCGCCGGTGGTGCGGGATGGCGTTGTGTACGCGTGCAGTAAGGATCGGTGCGTGTACGCGTTGGACGCGGAGAAGGGGACGGGGACGGCTCGGACCGCGTGAGGCCGGTGTGTGTCTGCGGGCCGGTGGGGGCTTGTCGCGCAGTTCCCCGCGCCCCTGTCGGGGCGCTGTCGCACAGGCCTGATTTTCTGGGACGGCCGTCGTTCCTGGCGCACGGAAGGGGCGTTTTGGACGGCGGCCGTCATGGCAGACGCTACGCCCGGTCGGCGGGCACCGCCATGTGGCGTCGGCTCAGCGCAGCCGGAAGGTCCCGCCCCGCCGCCCGGCGAACAGCTCCGCCTGCCGGTCACCCGGCAGATTGCCGAGCGCGACGAGATGCGGCGCCTGCGCGAACCCCTGGGCCACGGCTCCCTCCCGTGCCGCCCACAGCGCCCGTACGGTCCCCTGTACCGCCTCCGTCGGATACCCGGCGATCACCGTCGCGCACTCGGTCGCTGCCGCCAACGCACCGCCGGGCTCCGTGAGTTCGGAGACGAGGCCGATGTCGTAGGCGCGCTGGGCCGAGATTCGTTCCGCCGTCCCCATCAGTGCCATCCGCGCGGCCTCGCCGTACGGCATCCGTTGCGCCATCAGCACCGACTCGTAGGCGCTGACCATCCCGTAGGTGGTGTGCGGGTCGAAGAAGGTGGCGGTCGGGTCGGCGATGAGGAAGTCGGACTCGCCGAGGAGGTAGAAGGCGCCGCCGCAGGCCATGCCCCGCACGGCGGCGATCACCGGTTTCCACAGGTCGTTCGCCTTCGGCCCGATGCGGAGCAGTGGATCGTCCGTCATGTACGGCGAGTTCGGCTGCGGCACGACGGAGTCCCGGTCGATCCCCGTGCAGAACGCCCGCTCCCCGGCCCCGGTGAGGACGACGGCCCGTACGGAGTCGTCGAACCGCAATTCGCGCCAGGCGTCGTGCAGTTGGGCCGTCGTCGTCAGGTCGATCGCGTTGAGACGGTCCGGGCGGTTGAGGGTGACGACCGCGACGCCGGTGTCCTTGTCGGTCGTGAGATCGAGGGTCATGGACGCTCCAGGATCCACTGCGGAAGGCCGGTGTCGGTGAACACGACCTGCACCCTGGCGCCGATGCGAACGCGGTCGGGGGAGAGGGAGTCGAGCGGCGCCCCGGCCTCCGTGACCAGGTTCCCCACGAGGCGTATCCGGGGGGCGTCGGCGAGTTCGACGACGATGACGTTGTACGGCGCCTGCGCCGCGTAGTCGGGCAGCAGGGGCGGGTGGGGGACGACGTACGACCAGATGCGGCCGTGCCCGCTGACCTGCCGCCACTCGCTCGCGAAGGACTGGCAGTGAGGGCAGCAGGGGCGGGGCGGGAAGCGGAGTTCGCCGCAGTCGGCGCAGGCCTGGATGCGCAGTTCCCCCTGGGCGGCGTACTGCCAGAAGGGGGAGCCGTCGGTGTCGGTGACGGGGGCCAGCATGGTCTCAACTCCTCAGCAGCAATGCGGACGTCGGAACCCCTTCGCCCGCCGTGACCAGGCAGGTGGCGGCCCCCGGCACCTGGGCGGTACTCGTCCCGCGCAACTGCTTCACGCCCTCGTTGATGAGGTTGAAGCCGTGGACGTATGCCTCGGAGAGCCCGCCGCCCCCGGTGTTCAGCGGCAGCCGTCCGCCGATCTCCAGGGCGCCGCCCTCCGTGAACGCCCCGCCCTCGCCGCGCCCGCAGAAGCCGTAGCCCTCCAGGGAGAGCGGGATGAGGGGCGTGAACGCGTCGTAGATCTGGGCGACGTCGATGTCCTGGGGCGTGAAGTCGGCGTGTTTCCACAGGTGTCGGGCGGCGGTCCAGGCGGGGCCGGTGAGCGGGTCTTCGTTCCAGTAGTTGACCATGCCGTGGTGCTGGGCGGGCAGGCCCTGGGCGGCGGAGTGGATGTAGGCGGGGGTGTGGCGGCAGTCGCGGGCCCGCTCCCTGCTGACGATCACGCAGGCCAACGCCCCGTCCGTTTCAAGGCAGTTGTCGAAGAGGCAGAGGGGTTCGCTGATCCAGCGGGACGTCATGTACATCTCGCGGGTGAGGGGGCGGTCGTACATGATCGCGGCGGGGTTCTGGTTGGCCCGGTTGCGGCAGGCGAGGGCGACGTTGAAGAGGTGGTCGCGGGTCGCGCCGTACTCGTGCATATAGCGGCGGGTGAGCATGGCTATCTCGTCGGCGGGCCGCAGGAGGCCGAAGGGGCGGGTCCACTGGGCGGGGGTGGGGAGTTGTACGGCGGTGTTGGTCCAGGGGCGGGGGCCGGACCCGCGCTTGCGTGACCGCCAGGCCACGCCCACGGTCGCCTGCCCGGTCGCGATGGCGGCGGCGAGATGGGCGACGGTGGCACAGGAACCGCCGCCGCCGTAGCCGACCTTGCTGAAGAAGGTGAGGTCGCCGAGGCCGACGGCCTTCGCCAGCTCCACCTCGTCCGTCTCCTCCATCGTGTACGAGGCGAGCGCGTCGACCTCGCCGGGCGCGATACCTGCGTCGTCGAGAGCGGCGAGAACGGCACGGCAGGCAAGGGTCCGCTCGTCGTCGGGGAGGTGCTTGGCGAAGGGGGTCTGTCCGATGCCGACGATGGCGGTGGCGTCCTTGAGTCCGGCCATGTGCACACCTCCACGCTGCTGAAGGGCTGCTGACAGGTCGTCAGGGTACAGCTAATCTGACGGGTAGTCAGCTACGAGGTTTGGGAGGCGTGCTGTGCGCGGTGACTTGGAGTGGGGCAGCATTCCGGGACTCGTCCGGTCCGCCGCCGAGCGGTACGCGGACGACGAGGCGGTGGTGGAGGGCCGCACCCGGATCTCGTACGCCGAACTGGGCGCCCGCGTCGAACGGTCGGCGGCGGCCTGCATGGCGAACGGGATCGAGCCCGGCGACCGGGTCGGGATCTGGGCCCCGAACTCCCTCGACTGGATCGTCGCGGCGCTCGGCGCGGTGTCGGCCGGGGCGGTGCTGGTCCCCGTCAACACCCGCTTCAAGGGCGTGGAGGCGGTGGATGTGCTGCGCAGGAGCGGGGCGCGGCTGCTGTTCGTGACGGGGACGTTCCTGGGGACGTCGTATGTGGCGTCACTGCGGCGGGCGATCGCGGAGGGGCCGGGGCTGCCGGAGCTGGAGCAGGTGGTCGTGCTGTCGGACGACGCCCCCGCCGACTACCGCACCTGGAAGGACTTCCTGGCCGGCGGCGAGGGGGTGGAGCCGTCCGACGTGCGAGCACGCGCGGCGGCGGTGGACGGTTCCTGGCCCTCGGACATCGTCTTCACATCCGGTACGACGGGTCGGCCCAAGGGCGCGGTGATCACGCATGCGCAGACGCTGCGGGCGTACGAAGTCTGGAGCGATCTCGCCGGGTTGAGGCGCGGCGACCGCTACCTCATCGTGAACCCCTTCTTCCACACCTTCGGCTACAAGGCGGGCGTGATCGCGTGCTTGATGCGCGGCGCGACGATGATCCCGCAGCCGGTGTTCAACGTCGACACGGCCCTGGCGAACATAGCGGCGGAACGGGTCTCGGTCCTCCCGGGCCCGCCCACCCTCCACCAGTCCCTGCTGGACCACGCCTCCCGGGACGCTCACGACCTCTCGGCGCTGCGGCTGGTCGTGACGGGCGCCGCGGTGGTGCCGTTGCGCCTGGTGGAGCGGCTGCGGGGCGAGTTGGGCGTGGAGACGGTGCTGACGGCGTACGGCCTGTCGGAGGCGAGCGGCATCGTGACGATGTGCCGACGGGGAGATCCGCTGCCGGTGATCGCGTCGACCTCGGGCCGGGCGATCCCGGGCACGGAGGTGCGCGTCGAGGCACCGGTCGGCGAGCCCGGCGAGGTCCTGGTCCGCGGCTTCAACGTCATGCGCGGCTACTACGAGGACAAGGCGGCGACGGCCGAAGTGCTGGGCGCGGACGGGTGGTTGCGGACAGGCGACGTGGGCGTGCTGGACGACGCGGGCAACCTGCGCATCACGGACCGCATCAAGGACATGTTCATCGTCGGCGGCTTCAACGCGTACCCGGCGGAGATAGAGCAACTCCTCGGCCTGCATCCCGATGTGGCGGACGTCGCGGTGATCGGCGTACCGGACGCGCGACTCGGAGAGGTCGGGAAGGCGTACGTGGTGCGGCGGCCGGGGGCGGTGGTCACCGGCGACGACCTGATCGCGTGGGCGCGGCGGGAGATGGCGAACTACAAGGTGCCGCGGGTGGTGGAGTTCGTGTCGGAGCTGCCGAGGAATGCTAGCGGGAAGGTGGTGAAGGGCGAGCTGCGATCGGGGTGAGCGGCTGCGTCTGCTCCGGCCGGGGTTCGGGGAGCGGCTGCCGCTGTGGCTGGACGCTCTGGCGGTGCCGGTTGCCGGAGACGGTGGCCGTGGTGCTCGCCCGGTCCGGCGTCTCGGCCATGACGACGGCGAGGACGACCCAGAACAGGATGTCGATCCGGTCCAGGTTGGCCGGGTGATCCATCATGCTGATCAGGAAGAACCCGGTCAGCGAGGCCAGCCCGACGGTGCCGAGGACCGACTTCGCGCGGGCGATACGGGCCGCGTGCAGCCAGGCGACGACGGTCACGGCGAGCATCGCCAGCAGACCGAGGGCGCCGGTCTCGACGAGCCAGTTCAGCCACATGTTGTGCGCGTGCACGAAGATACGGTCGCCGGGGGCGGTCGCGGAGATGACGGCACCGGAGCGGCCGAGGCCGACACCGAGGGGGTTCTCCTTGGCCAGCGTGAGCGCGGCGTCCCAGGCCTGCCCGCGGACGCCGAGGGAGTTCCCGGCCCGCGACACGGCCCAGATGGCGGCAGCGGCGGCGGCGAGCCCCAGCGCCCCGAGCGTGGCGACGATCCGGCGCTGCGCGCGGTCGGCGAGCCGGGGGGCGAGCCAGTAGGCACCGGCGAGGACGAGCAGGCCGGCGGCGCCGGCGACGTAGCCCGCGCGGGAGAAGGTGGTCAGCAGCGCCGCGTATCCGACGACACCGACGAGGATCACGGCGGTACGGGCGGTGCGCTCGTCGACGGAGACGGCGGCGAGCAGCACGAACGGCACGAGCAGGACGAGGAAGGCGGAGAGCAGATTCGGGTTGGCGAAGGTGCCGATCGCCCGGATCAGGACGTCGCCGCCGGTGTCGTCGCACGAGATGTCCGTGAGCAGCCCGGTACGGCAGAAGCCGGTCGGCGTGTCATTCGTGAACTGCGAGAAGGCGGCGGTCGCGGCGGCCCCGACGCCGACCAGCGCCAGCACCCCGATCGCCCGCCACGACTCCGGTTGTGTGCGGCGTACTCCGACGACGAGGTAGTAGCAGGCGAGCACCGTGATCAGACCGCGGAGCGGGGCGGTGGGGTGGCCCCCGTGGAAGGTGGACGCGGTCGCGGCCAGCACCAGCACGCCGATCGGGATGTCGAGCCGGGTACGGAAGTCCCGTATTCGGGCCCGCGCCGGACCGGGCAGCAGCAGGGCGACGAACCCGACGACGACAAGCAGCCGCAGCGGTGTCACGATCCCGACGAGCGGATCGTCGGGGAAGAAGTCCGTCGCCGCGTCGACCAGGATGGTGGCCACCACACCGAGCGGCACGAACTGCGCGAACTTCTGAAAGGCCCCCGGCAGCCCCTGGCCTGGCGTTGCCGTCGTCCGGTCGTATGCCATGACACCCGAGCGTGGCGGTGGGGGGAGTACGGGGGGTGTCGATGGGGCGAACGGGGTGGAGCGGGTGTGGGGACGGACGCCGGCGGGTCCTCACATGGGGGTGACTGGGTCGCGATGGACGCCTGCAGCCAGAAGCGCTTGCCCGGGAGCACAGTGGGTCGCTGCACCGTGTGCGGCGAGAAGAACTCGCCGTAGCCCAGCGGTCGTCACCTGCCGCACGCGTCGGCCGCGGCGGCTCCCCTCCGCGCCGCCGCGGCCGATCCCCGTGTGGAGTTGGTCTGTTCAGGCCTCTTCGCCGGTCGCGTGGTTGTCGAGCGGCTTCACCGTGCCGCCCGTCGCGTGGTTGTCGAGCGGCTTCACGGTGCCGCCCGTCGCGTGGTTGTCGAGCGGCTTCACGGTGCCGCCCGTCGCGTGGTTGTCGAGCGTGGTGATCTCTTCGTCGGTCGCGTGGTTGTCCTGCGTGGTGACATCCGTGGCGTGGTTGTCGAGCGGCTTCACCACGGTGTCCTTCTTGGCATCGCTCATGGACTGGCAACTCCCGTTCATCGATGGGCGATGCCCGTCCGGCAACTCCCCCGCGGGCCGCCGGACGGGCATGTCAGGGTCGTACACCCTAGCGGTGATGATCACCGCTGACCCGTCTGCCCCCCGACGCGACGGATCGACAACGCACAGACTGCCGTGGCGCGATAAACGAACGATGAACGCTCTGCCGGGGATGTGACACAGGCTCTCAGGCGGCCGCCGCCGGGCTGAGCAGTTGCCGCACCTCGGCGGCCTCCGGCGAGTCCAGCGAGTCGAAGATGGAGAGGGCCTCCTGCCAGCAGGCCCGCGCCCGGCCGGTCTGGTTCAGGTCGCTCAGCGCGCGGCCGAGGACGGTCAGTATGTTGCCCCGTCGCCATTCACCACCGATGCCGCGCAGGACGGCTTGTGCCTGCTCCGCCAGCGCCGCGGCCTCGGCGGGCTTGCGCGCCGCGAGATGCGCTTCCGCCATCCGGAAGAGCGTCATGCCCTCCCAGAGCCGCTGCCTGCTGTCGCGGAACACCTCCAAGGCTTCGGTGAGCCGATCGACAGCCGCACTCAGTGCGCCCTGGCCGGTCAGAGCCATCCCCAAGGCGTAGCGGCCGTTGGCGCCGCGCAGCGTGTGGCCCAGGCGGTCGTATATGGCGATGCCCTGCTGCGCTAGTTCCACCGCGCTGCCGACCCGGCCCAGGGCAAGGTGGATACGCGAGAGGTTGCAGAGCGCGCTGGCCTCTCCGGCGAGGTTCTCGTCCTGGCGGAAGCTGTCGATGGCCTGCCGGAGATACGCCTCACCATCGGCGTAGCGGTTCTGGTAGAGCGCGATGATGCCGCGGTCGTTGGCGGCCCAGCACCTGGGTGCCAGGTCGTCCGCCAGGTGGGCCAGCTCCATGGCATGTCGTGCTTCTTCGTCCGCCTCACTGAAGCGTCCGGCCACGAGATGGACATTGGTGAGCGTCGTGAGCGCCCGGCTCAGAGCCTGTGGATCCCGGGCCCGATCGGCCGCACCTCGCAGTGTGACGGCGACCGTCTCGTACTGCTTGGAGTTGGCGCCCGACTCGGCGAGATCCTTCGCCGCCCACAACAGATCCACCGCCCGCCGAAGCACGGCGAGCTGGGTGCACTGCTGGGTGAACGCGAGCAAGGCATGCGCTTCGGAGTAGAGCCAGTCCTGCGCCTCGTGCCGGTCCTCGAAGCGCAGTCCCGGGTAGTTCGTGGCCTCAAGGTGATCCACCAGCCGATCCCCGGGCCGCTCCATCGCATAAACGCCCGCCGCGGTGGCCAGGTAGAAGTCCAGCAGCCGGGACATCGCCGCGTCCTGCTCGCTCGGCGGCCACTCGTCCCGTTCCGCGCAAGCACGCGCGTAGAGCCGTACGAGGTCGTGGTACCGGTACCGCCCGGGCGCCGCCGATTCCAGCAGCGAGGTGTCGACGAGGGCCTCCAGGAGGTCCTCGGTGTCCTCGACGGGGAGGTCCAGTACCGCCGCGGCCGCGGCCAGCGAGATGTCCGGGCCGTCGGCCAGGCCCAGGAGCCGGAACGCCCGTGCCTGGGCCGGCTCCAGTGCCCCGTAGCCCAGCTCGAAGGTCGCCTTCACCGCCAGGTCGCCGGCCTGAAGCTCGTCCAGCCGCCGCCGCTCGTCCGCCAGCTTCGCCGCCAGCACCGACACCGTCCAGGTGCGCCGTGCCGCCAGCCGGGATGCCGCGATCCTGATCGCCAGTGGCAGGAAGCCGCACGCCGCTACGACGTCCAGCGCGGCCTCCCGCTCGGACGCGACGCGCTCCTCGCCCACGATCTTCGTGAAGAGCAGCAACGCCTCCTCGGGGGACATCACGTCCAGGTCGACCAGGTGGGCGCCCGCCAGGTCCACCATCCGTACCCGGGACGTCACGAGGGCCGCGCAGCCCTCCGTCCCGGGCAGCAGGGGACGTACCTGTGCCGCGTCCCGTGCGTTGTCCAGCACGACCAGTACGCGCCGGCCGTCCAGGACGGACCGGTACAGCGCCGAGCGTTCCTCCAGGGAGTCCGGAATCGCCGAGTCCGCGGTGCCCAACGCGCGGAGGAATGAGCCCAGTACCGTCTCCGGCTCCGCCGCCCGGTTGCCCGCGCCCTGGAGGTCCACGTACAGCTGGCCGTCCGGGAAGGCCGCCCGTGCCTGGTGGGCCACGTGCACCGCGAGGGTCGTCTTGCCGACGCCGCCGATTCCGGCCAGGGCCGAGACCGCCATCACGCGGCCCTCCGCCGAGGCCAGGACCTCGCTCAGCTCGGAGACGAAGGAGGCCCTTCCGGTGAAGTCGGGGACGGTGGCGGGGAGTTGGGCCGGGCGGACCGGCACGGCCGGGGGTTCGGCCACCGGTGTCGACGGTTCCGCCAAGCCGGGGTCCGCCCGCAGGATGCGCTGCTGGAGTTCGCGGAGGCCGGGGCGCGGGTCCACGCCCAGTTCGTCGGCGAGCAGGCGGCGCGTGTCGGCGTACACCGCGAGGGCCTCCGCCTGGCGGCCCGAGCGGTACAGGGCGAGCATCAGCAGCTCACGCAGGCGCTCCCGGAGGGGATGCGCCGCCGTCAGGGCGGTCAGTTCCGACACGGCCTCCGCGTGGCAGCCCTGTTCCAGGTCCATGTCCAGGCGGGATTCCAGGAGTTGGAGGCGCCATTCCTCCAGGCGTACGCGCTGCGCCTCCGCGTACGGGCCGGGCACGCCCGCCAGGGCCTCGCCGTCCCACAGGGACAGGGCGCGGCCCAGCACCTCCCGCGCATGGCACACGTCACCGGCGTTGCGTGCCTTCTCCGCCTCGGTCGCCAGGTCCTGGGCGGTCGTGAGGTCCAGGGAGCCGTCGGGCAGGCCCCGGATCGCATAGCCGCCGGATTCGCTGACCAGGACGCCGGGGGTCAGCACCTTGCGCAGGCGGGAGGCGTAGGTGCGCAGCGCCGCCAGGGCCTGGGACGGGGGTTCCTCGCCCCAGAGGGCGTCGATCAGTTCCGCGGCGGTCGCGGTGCGGCCCTCGCGCAGGAGGAGGGCGGCGAGCAGGGCGCGTTGCTGGGGGGAACCGGTGGTCAGCGGTTCCTCGCCGCGCCAGGCGCGCACCGGTCCGAGCACGCTGAAGCGCAGCGCCGCCTGTTCCTCGGCGGGGCCTGGACTCCGCTGCTGAGGCACCCGCGGTACTCCGTCCATGCAGTCCCCCTAGCCAACCCGACAACTAGGTCAGTTTGCCTTGTCATTGCCGGGCGCGTCAGCTGTGGGGACCACGATCACAGGTGGGCACGCGGGATACCACAAAGCCCACACACCCTCTCCGCACACTTCCGCACAGACCCCACCATCATCGACCCGTCACCGCATAGCTGACGGGTCGTCAGATCAGCGCTACCGTGAGCGTCATGGAGACCACACCGGCATTTCCGAAGATCATCTCCGTCGACGACCACACCGTGGAGCCCGCGGACGTGTGGCAGAACCGGCTTCCGAAGAAGTACCTGGACATCGGACCGCGCGTAGTCCGCGCGCCCCTGAAGGAGATGTCCTTCCTCGGCGGCCGCTTCAAGCCCGTCATGGGCACCCCCGGCAGCGACGACGGACCGATCGGCGACTGGTGGATCTACGAGGATCTGCACCGGCCCCTCACCCGCCTGGACACGGCGGTCGGCTACAGCAGGGACGAGATCAAGCTCGAAGTCATCACATACGAGCAGATGCGCGTCGGCTCGTACGACGTCCCCGCCCGCCTCGCCGACATGGACGTCAACCACGTCCAGTCCGCCGTCTGCTTCCCCACCTTCCCCCGCTTCTGCGGGCAGACCTTCACGGAGGCGAGCGACCACGAACTCGGCCTGCTCTGCGTCCAGGCCTACAACGACTGGATGGTGGAGGAGTGGTGCGGGCCCGAGGCCCAGGGCCGGCTCATCCCGCTCATCCTCATTCCCCTCTGGGACGCCGAGCTGGCGGCGGCGGAGGTCCGGCGCAACGCGGCCCGTGGCGTCCGTGCCGTCGCCTTCTCCGAGATACCCCCGCACCTCGGCCTGCCCTCCGTCCACACCGACTACTGGGACCCCTTCCTCGCCGCCTGCGCCGAGACCGGCACCGTCGTCGCCATGCACATCGGCTCCAGCAGCCGTATGCCCTCCACCTCCGCCGACGCCCCGCCCGCCGTCGGCTCCACCATCACCTTCGCCAACTGCTGCTTCTCGATGGTGGACTGGCTGATGAGCGGCAAGTTCGAGCGCTTCCCGGGGCTGAAGGTCATGTACGCGGAAGGGCAGATCGGCTGGATCCCGTACATCCTCGAGCGCGCCGACATCGTCTGGGAGGAGAACCGGGGGTGGGGCGGGGTCGCGGACAAGGTGCACCGGCCGCCGTCCGAGCTGTTCGCCGAGCATGTCTACGGCTGCTTCTTCGACGACGCCTTCGGGTTGCGCAACCTCGACGCCATCGGGGTCGGCAATGTGCTCTACGAGACCGACTACCCCCACTCCGACTCCACGTGGCCCGAGTCCCGCAAGGTCGGCGAGACACAGATGGGACACCTGGACGCGGACGTCGTCGAGCGGATCGTACGGCGTAACGCGATCGAGCTGCTGGGGCTCACGGACGACGGGCTGTGGGCCGGCCCCTGAGCCGGCTCAGGGGCGGATCCGCGACGACGGCGACACCCTGGGCGTACGACGGACGGAGAGCTGGTTGCCCTGGGTGGCCAGCATCCGGCGGACCACGGGCTCCGGCATGCGGACCACCACCGGACGGGCCAGGGTGGTCTCCCGTACGGCCGTACTCGTACGGCCGTTGCGGACCCGGTTGGTCACCTGAGCCACCACCCTGACGTCCAGCGTGAACTGGACCAGGACGGACTTCATCTTGGGCTTGTGCATCGGCATCGAGCCGGAGGAGTTCGCCGTGGCGTCGGTCGCGCCGCCGGAGCCGCCCGTGTTGCCCATCAGCTGGTTGAGGCGGAACTGGTCGGCGTTGAGCAGGCCCGCGCCGAACATCGGGCGGGCCGCCCTGCTGTGGTCGGTCGAGCTCTGGCCGTCCGCCTGGGTGGGGCGGGGCGCGTCCAGATCGCTCTGGCCGATCGTCTCGAAGGTCATCTTGTCGCCGACGCCCAGCACCAGGCCGTTGCGCAGCCGTGCGTGCAGGGAGGCGTTCAGATTCTGGCCCTCCGCGCCGGAGGCGTGCACCGGCGGCAGGTCGACCCCGGCGGAGGTGAGCAGCGGCAGCGCGGCGATCATCCACTCCGTGGAGACCGCCTCGTTCAGGGCGTACGCGGCGGCCTGCCCCTTGTCGCGGAACCGGTCGCCGCCGCCCGCCTGCCGGACCGCGTCCGTCACCAACTGCCGGACCTGCGGGGCCCCTTGGAAGCCGTTGACCTGCGCCTCCAGCGGCAGCCGCACTCCACCCGCATGCCAGACGTCCAGGCCGACCGAGCCGTCGTCGCGCGTGCTGCCCTGGGCGACGCGTGCCACGTCCTGAGCCGGAAGCTCCACATGGGAGAGGGCTTTGAGGTCCGCGTTCAGGACGCGATGGGTCAGCGCCAGCTTGTCCAGCACGGCCAGCCCCACCCGGGAGTTGCCCCGGTACAGCTCCAGGCTCGCCCGGACCGGCACCCGCATCTTCGACGACGGCGCCGCGCCCGCCTCCGCGACCGTCTTCATGCCGAGCTGGCCCCGGCTCGCGGCACCGCTGCGCCGCGAGGTGCCGGACGAGAGTCCGAGGCCTCCCGCACCGCCGGTGCTCTTCAACTGCCCGGCCCCGCCATCCGGTTTGCCCGATCCCGCGAGGATGCCCTCGACGCCGGTCACCACGCCCTCGTCGTGGGAGTCGGCCTGCTGGGCGACGGCCGAGGTGATGTACTCCATGTCCCGCTTGTCGTCCGCCTCGCCCAGGAACGTGCCGTCACCGACCCGGTCGACCTTGAACACGGCCCAGTACGGCGTCTTGCGGCCGTCGAACAGCTCGACGGTGACCCCGCCGTCCATGGCACTGGCCAGCAGTCCGGCGGAGCCGTCGCGGTCCAGGACACGCAGCAGCCGCTGCACGTTGTCGTTGCGGTCGTCGAGCTGCCGGCGCGGCAGCAGGTCGTCGGCGAGGTCCTGCCGCCGGTTCGCGACGAGGCGTGCCCGTAGCTGGCCCAGCAGCGGGACGAAGTCCGGGAGATCCTCGATCATGCCGAACCCCAGCGGCAGTTCGCGGCGCAACGACGGGCCGGTGCCGGCGGGCGGCGCCGACGAGGACGTGGCCGCCGTGTCCGTGGCGGCGGCCCGCTCGGCGGCCATACGGGAACTCTCCGCCGGGCTCTCCTCCTGCGCGCCGGAGGACGCCTTGGCCGGTGCGGGGGCGTCCAGCCCCAGCTCCCGCCGGATCTCCGCCGGCAGCTGCGCCTCCGTCAGCCACACGCCCGCCGCGGCGGGCAGCGTCTGGGCGCCCTTCGCCACGTAGGGGCCGCCGCCGGTGACCTTGACCTCCGCGATCATGTCGACCAGCACATCGCACTGGACGAGATAGAGCGGGGCCTTCTTCGGAGTGTGGGCGTTGCGCTCGACCGTGCCGGACACGGCCTGGGACCGGGCGTCGCCCTCGCTCGACGTACGGATCGCCGTCAGGCCCTGGCCGGCCCGCCAGAAGGTGCCCTGCTCCGAGCCCATGACGCCGAACTGCCAGGTGCTGGTGGTGCCCTCGCCGACCTGCCCCGCGGACTGGTGGCCGCCCAGCACGAAGGTCTCGGTGCCCGGGCCCGCGCCCCTGTGCACGAACTTCGGGTTGGCCAGCGCGAGCCGGGTGCCGACGGCGCCCTTGAGGGCCGCGAGGCGGCGCGGATAGCGGAGGTTCTTCACGACCCAGCCGGAGGACGCGGCCTGCCGCAGCGCCGCCTGGACCGCCCGTTCACCGAACCGCTCCTCGATCGCCTGCCGTGGGGCGAGCCCCTCGGTCGCCAGCGCCGGGTCCTCGCGCATGGTCTTGTTGCGGGCGGCGGCCTGGGACAGCAGCGCGAAGGCGAGCTCCCGGACGGGCGCCGCCTCGACGGTCTCCACCAGCTGCCAGTCCCGCACCAGGGACCCGGTGGCCGGCTGCGGGACGAGCGTGGCCAGGTCGCCGATGCCCTCGGCGGCGAGGTCGGCGGTGGCGGGCGCCGGCTCCCCGCGGCCCCCGACCACCGCGTCCAGCCGGTCCTTCCCCTCCTGGTCCAGCGTGAACTCCGTCGGCGTGGTCAGCCGTACGTCCTGGCTGCCCATGTTCATGTACGTCACCGTCTCGGCCTCCGGCACGTCCCGGCCCGGCTTGCCGGGGGTGAGGCCACGGGCGAGTTTGCGGGGCCGGGAGGTCATGGTGGCCTCCACGTCGAGCTGCAGGGCGGCCCGGAAGGCGCTGGCCGTGTCGGAGCCGTTGGACACGACGTCCGTACGGCCCGTCGTGCCGGCCTGGTTGCGGTGGGCGCCGGTGCTGTGCCGTTCGTAGCGGGCCGAGCCGGTCAGGACGCCGGGGACGATCCGGGCCTGGCCGAGGACCAGGCCGCCGATCGACCGCTGGCTGCTGCGCCCGCTCTGGGCGTTGCCGGTGACGCCGGAGTGGCTGCGCACCGACCAGTCCTTGATGTCGCCCTCGTAGGCGGTGTCGCTCAGTCTGCCCTTGACGAGGAGCTGCACGTCGTGGGCGTGCATGGTCGTCTTGCGGCGCAGCCGCACCCGGATGCCGGTGGACAGCAACTGGTCCTTGTTCACCCGGAGGTTGGTCTCCGACAGCGCGGTCATCAGCTCGCGGTAGTTGTGCCGCTGGGCCTCGTCCTCCTCGTTGCTGACGTGACCGGCCGGCGCGGCGGTGCCGAAGGCGGGGAGGTAACCGGCCAGCCGGGGATCGGTGGCGAACATCTCGCGCACCGCCCGCACCATGGGCCCGGTGTCGACCCGGCTCAGCGCGACGCCGGCTCCCTTCCCGTCGTAGGGAAGATGGCGCTCGACCTCCTGCTCCTCGCCGTTCTCGTCGACCCGCGCCGGCTTCTTGACGAAGTCCTCGGCGGTCATGCCGGGCGGCAGCGGCAGCCCGAAGGACGCCGCCTCGTCGGCCCGCAGGCTGATCCACACGTTCATCGAGTGCCGGGCGACCCGGGTCTCGGGGTGCAGGATCGCCTGCGCCGAGCGCGGGCCCGTCCCCTCCACGGTGAAGACCACCGTTCCGACGTAGAGGGCCTTCTCGCCGCGGATCTCCGCGCCCTGCCGGCTGGCGACGCTCTGCTCGGTCGCGGTGAAGCGCGCCTTGCGGGCGGCGCCGACCGGCATGGCGGTGCCCCGCACGACCGCCGCGCCCGCGACCGCGCCGACGCCGATCGCCGGGCCCACGCCGCCCGCGACGGACCGCCCCTTGCCCGCGCTCTCCGTGACCGACGTCTGGCTCTGCTGGTGGGTGCGCAGCTGGGTCTCGCCGGTGCCCCAGGCCGGGGAGAGGCCGGTGATCGCGGCACGCAGGTGGTAACTGCCCGCCGTCTTGTCGTCCTTGGAGTGCAGGTCCTCGCCGACCACGCCGTCCCGCAGCAGCCGCGGCATGTCCTCCAGGACGGTCGCCGTGGAGGTCGCCTGGTACAGCCGGCTCCGGCCCGGCGCGCCGGGTGCGGTGAGCGAGGGGTGCAGTACGGAGGCGACGGCGTCGAAGAGCCCGCCGCCGCCCTCGTGCGGGGCGGCGGCGTCGGCCACGGCGAGCGGAGCCAGGGAGTCGGCGAGCGAGACGTTCCGGGCGGTGTCCGCGCTCACGGGCCGCGGCGGGGCGGGTGCCGCGATGCCGGCGGGGACCAGGTGCTCGGTCGGCACGCGCTGGGTGAGCGCGCCGGAGTCCTGGTACGTCTGCGCGTCCTCGGTGCTGCCGTGCAGTTTGGCCCGTACCTCGAAGCGCACCTTGCGCCGCACCTCGACGGTGCCGTCCTTGCTCCGCAGCACGCGCGGCTCGGCCACGTTCCGCTGGTGGCGGGACTCCCGGGAGGACTGCCAGGGCTGCGCGTTGACCATGCCGGCGCCGCCCAGCCACAGACCGGGGACGACGGGCGCGAGCCCGAAGGTGAGGCCGCCGGCGCCGTGGCTGGAGTTCCCGCCGCCCTGGGAGCTGACGGTGGCGGCCGTGTTGTGGTGGACGTCGAGCTTGGTGTCCTTGCCCACCGGGTCCTCCAGCCGGGCCTTCGGCACACCGTCGGTCTGCGGCGCGGCGTCGGCCAGGTCGTTCTGCAGGAACACGGGGGGTCTGTCGTCGGGGGCCCGGGAGATGGTGACGGTGATGTCCCACCACTCCTTGCCCGTACGGCCCTCGACGGCGAAGGCACGGCCCCGCCCGAAGAAGCTCTCCGGCCGTCCGGTCAGTTCGCCGGTGATGTCGGCGACCGTGCCGTCCGCGTGCCCGACGACCGCGGACACCGCATGCCGCACGAACTCGTGCCCGGTCAGTGCGTACGTCGAGGAGAGGCCGCCCGCCTGGAGGTTCATCAGGTACGACGGCAGCTCGAACTCGACTTCCGGGCTCTCGTCGACAACCGGCAGCTTCGGCCGGGCGCTTCCGTTCCGTGCGCGTTGCACCGCCCGCGACGTGGCCGCGTTGCCCGCGGACTGCTGGAAGGCGAGGAGGGCGGGTGGAGCGGCATCGGAGACGGGTGGCCTGGCGTTGCGGGGCGCCTGGGACGACTGCTGGGAGTCGCCGGTTCTGCCGCTCCCCGGCTGCTGCTGAGTCCGCACGGCCTCAACGTAGCCAGCGCGGGGACGGTTCGAGATCATTCCGCCGACTCCTGGCACAGTTGCCGCCCGTGCTGCACCGGTGCGCCAACTCCGGTACACCCATAGGCCATTTAGGGCCCCGGCACCTCTTTGCGGCCGGGGACATTCCACCGACCCCTTGCCTGACGGGCCATCAGCTCCGACCATGCATGTGACGACCCGTCAGATAATGGAGGACCAGCGTGTCCTACGGCATCCAGCTCCCGGTCCAGTCCCAGAGCACCCTCTACACCGAGCCCTGGGAAGCGGCCGCCGGCCCCGACGACCTGGTGGCCGTCGCCCGGGCCGCCGACCGCGCGGGCTTCTCCTACGTCGCCTGCTGCGACCACGTGGCCATCCCGCGCCGCCTCGCGCCCGCGATGAGCACGATCTGGTACGACCCCGTCGCCACCCTCGCCTTCCTCGCGGCGGCCACAGAGAGGGTGCGGCTGCTCAGTCATGTCGCGGTCGTGGGCCTCCGCCACCCCCTCCTCACCGCCAAGCAGTACGCCACCCTCGATCACCTCAGCGGGGGCCGCCTGATCCTCGGGGTCGGAGCCGGGCATGTGCGCGAGGAGTTCGAGGTGCTTGGCGTCGACTTCGAGCGGCGGGGGCTTGTGCTGGACGAGACGCTCGACGCCCTGCGCGCCGCCCTCGGCCCTGAGGAGTTCCCCGAACACCACGGCAAGCTCCACGACTTCGAGGGGCTCGGGCAGCGCCCGCGTCCGGCTCAGGAGCGCGTCCCGGTCTGGGTCGGCGGATCATCGCCGGCCGCTGTGCGCAGGGCGGCGCTGAAGGGGGACGGGTGGCTGCCGCAGGGGGATCCGCGAGATCGGCTGCCCGCGCAGATCGCGCGGATACGGCAGCTGAGGCAAGAAGCGGGAATCGAGGGGTCGTTCACTGTGGGCGCCCTCACCGAGCCCCTGTACGTCGGGACGCCTGCCTGGGACGTCGGGCGCCGGACCCTCACCGGCCCTCCCGACTCCCTCGCCGAGTCCCTCCGGGCCTACCGCGCGATGGGCGTGGACCAGATCCAGGTGCGTTTCCGCAGTCGCGGCCGCACCGAACTCATCGACCAGATCGCGGCGTTCGGCGCCGACATAGCACCCCACCTCTGAGGACCCGAGGAGACGCCATGGGCAAGCTGGACGGACGCGTCGTCATCATCACCGGCGCGGCACGCGGACAGGGCGAGCAGGAGGCCCGGCTGTTCAGGGCGGAGGGCGCGGCGGTCGTCGTGGCCGACGTGCTGGACGACCAGGGGGAGTCCCTCGCCAAGGAGATCGGGGCGACGTATGTCCACCTGGACGTCGGCGAGGAGGCCGACTGGCAGGCAGCCGTGACCGCCGCGAAGGAGGCGCACGGCCATCTCGACGGGCTGGTCAACAACGCCGGGATCCTGCGGTTCAACGCGCTCGCGGACACGCCGCTCGACGAGTTCATGCAGGTGGTGCGGGTCAACCAGGTCGGCTGTTTCCTGGGGATCAAATCGGTGGCCCCCGAACTGGCCGACGGCGGCACGATCGTCAACACCGCCTCGTACACCGGGGTGACCGGCATGGCGGCCGTGGGCGCCTACGCCGCCACCAAGCACGCCATCCTCGGCCTGACCCGCGTCGCCGCGCTGGAGCTGGCCCACCGGGGCATTCGGGTCAACGCCATGTGCCCGGGCGCCATCGACACGGCGATGTCCAACCCGGCCCAGTTGGACCCGAACGCGGACGCCGCGGAGATGACGGACGCGCTGGACGCGCTCTACCGCAAGCTCGTGCCGCTGGGCCGGATCGGGCGGCCGGAGGAGGTGGCACGGCTGGCGCTGTTCCTCACGTGCGCAGACTCGTCGTACATCACGGGGCAGCCGTTCGTGATCGACGGCGGGTGGCTCGCGGGGGTCTCGGTTGTCTGACTGACCGTCAGCTATTGACGCTTCATGCGTACGGTGCCACAGTCAGCGATCTGACGCACCATCAGATAATCCACAGCACTCCAGACCGGGGACGGTGAACCTCCTTGGAATTCGGGCTCTTTGTACAGGGATATGTGGGCAAGCGCGCCGAGACCGACCCGCTGGCCGAGCACAAGGCGCTGATGGAGGAGACCGAGTACGTCATCCAGGCGGACAAGTCCGGCTTCAAGTACGCCTGGGCCTCCGAGCACCACTTCCTGGAGGAGTACTCGCACCTCTCCGCCAACGACGTGTTCTTGGGGTACCTCGCCCACGCGACGGAACGCATCCATCTCGGCTCCGGGATCTTCAATCCCCTCGCCCAGGTCAACCACCCGGTCAAGGTCGCCGAGAAGGTCGCCATGCTCGACCATCTCTCCGGCAACCGCTTCGAGTTCGGCAGCGGACGGGGCGCCGGGTCGCACGAGATCCTCGGGTTCCTCCCCGGGATCACCGACATGAACTACACCAAGGAGATCTGGGAAGAGACCATCGCCGAGTTCCCGAAGATGTGGCTCCAGGAGGAGTACGCCGGGTTCCAGGGCAAGCACTGGTCGCTGCCGCCGCGGAAGATCCTGCCGAAGCCGTACGGGAAGTCCCACCCCGCGATGTGGTACGCGGCGGGGTCGCCGCCGTCGTACGCGATGGCGGCGAAGAAGGGGCTCGGTGTGCTCGGGTTCAGCGTGCAGAAGGTCTCCGACATGGAGTGGGTGCTGGAGCAGTACAAGACGGCGGTGGTGGATGCGGAACCCGTCGGGGATTTCGTGAACGACAACGTGATGGTGACGACCACGGCGATCTGTGCGCCTACGCATGCCGAGGCGATCGACATCGCTGTGCGCGGAGGGCTGCACTATCTGCCCTCGCTGGTGTTCCGGTACCACGACACGTTTCCGCGGCCGGAAGGGTTTCCGGTGTGGCCGGAGACGTTGCCGGAGTACACGGCGGAGTTCGTCGAGGTCCTCATCGAGGAGGAGCTGCTGATCTGTGGGGATCCGGATGAGGTGCTCACGCAGTGCAAGCGGTGGGAGCAGGCGGGGGCGGATCAGTTGAGTTTCGGGTTGCCGGTGGGGGTGCCGAAGGAGGAGACGTTGCAGACGATTCGGCTCATTGGGGAGCACGTGATTCCGAAGATCGACACGGATCCGGTGCATCGGACTACGCGGTTCCGGAGGGCTGCCTGAGGTTCGTTGGCGTCTGCGGGTCCGTTGTGGCTGGTCGCGCAGTTCCCCGCGCCCCTAGGTAAGTCAGGTCACCGTAGCTCCAGGAGGTGAGCCCCATGCTTGATCACGTCATCAAAGGTGCGGCCGTCGTCGATGGGACCGGTGCGGCTGCTTTCACTGCCGATGTCGGCATACGAGACGGTCGTATCGCCGTCATCGGTACCGTCACCGAGGAGGCGCGGACCAGTGAGGATGCTGCTGGGCTCGTTCTCGCGCCCGGGTTTGTCGATCCTCACACGCACTACGACGCCCAGTTGTTCTGGGATCCGTACGCCACCCCGTCCCTGAACCACGGGGTGACCACGGTCGCGGCCGGCAACTGCGGATTCACGCTCGCTCCCCTCAACCCCGACCGGCCGGACGACGCGGACTACACGCGTCGGATGATGTCCAAGGTCGAGGGGATGTCGCTGATCGCGCTCGAAGAAGGCGCGCCTTGGAGTTGGAGTTCCTTCGGGGAGTACCTCGATGCGCTCGAAGGTCGTATCGCCGTCAACGCGGGCTTCATGGTGGGGCACTGTGCGCTGCGGCGGTATGTGATGGGGCCGGATGCGGTGGGCGGGCAGCCGTCCGAGGAGCAGCTCGCCGCCATGATCCGCCTGTTCCACGAGGCGATGGATGCGGGTGCGTGGGGATTCTCGACCACCCAGTCGTCCACCCACTCCGACGGGGACGGGCAGCCGGTTGCCTCCCGGCATGCGAAACCTGCCGAACTGCTGGCGCTCTCCCAGGCGGTCGGGGAGCACGAGGGGACGCAGATCGAGGCGATCGTGGCCGGGTGTCTGGATCAGTTCAGTGATGCCGAGATCGATCTGTTCGTGGAGATGAGCGCGGCGGCGGGGCGGCCGTTGAACTGGAATGTGCTGACGATCGACTCGTCCGTCCCGGAGCGCGTGCCGAGGCAGTTGGTCGCGAGTGAGCGGGCGCGGAAGGCGGGCGGGCGGGTGGTGGCGTTGACGATGCCCATCCTCACGCCGATGAACATGTCCCTCGGAACCTTCTGCGCGCTGAACCTCATCCCAGGGTGGGGGCCGATTCTGGGGCTGCCGGTGCCGGAGCGGATCGCGCGGCTCAGGGATGCCGATGTGCGGGCGGAGATGCTGGAGCGGGCGGGCAGCAAGGAGGCGGGGGTCTTCCGGCGGCTGACGAACTTCGGGCGGTACGTCATCGGCGACACGTACAGCGAGGCGAACCGTGGGCTGAGCGGGCGGGTCGTGGAGGACATCGCGGCGGAACGCGGGCAGGACTCCTTCCAGTGCCTGGTGGAGATCTGTGCGGCGGACGAACTGCGTACGGTGCTCTGGCCGATGCCACCCGACAACGACCCGGCGTCCTGGGCGATGCGGGCCGAGGCCTGGCAGCACGAGGACGTGATGCTCGGGGGGTCGGACGCCGGGGCGCATCTGGACCGGATGTGCGGGGCGCCGTACACGACCCGGTTCCTCGGGGACTGTCTGCGCGGCCGGAAGCTGACCGGGCTTGAGCAGGCGGTGAAGATGCTGACCGACGATCCGGCGCGGTTGTTCGGACTGCGGGAGCGGGGCCGGGTGGCGGAGGGATTCCATGCGGACCTCGTCCTCTTCGACCCGGAACGGATCGACGCCGGCACGGCCACCCTGGTGCACGACCTGCCGGGTGACAGTCCGCGGCTGGACTCCAAGGCGATCGGGGTGCGGGCCGTGTGGGTCAACGGAGTCGAGGCGATCCGGGACGACGTGGTGACGGGGGCGGTGCCGGGGCAGGTGCTGCGGTCCGGGCGGGACACGAGCACGGTGAGCACCAAGTGACCGATCGGCAGCGGCTGTTCATCGGTGGCCGGTGGGTCGAGCCGGACGGCGGCCACTACGCGGTGATCGACCCGGCGTCGGAGGAGACCGTCGGGTGGGCGCCGGAGGCCTCGCGGGATCAGGTGCACGCGGCCGCTGCCGCGGCCCGCGAGGCCTTCGGTCCGTGGTCGCGTACGACGCCGGAGGAGCGGGCGGTCGTGCTGGGCCGGGCGGCGGACATCATCCGCGGGCACCTGGAGCCGTATGCCCGGCTGGCGCAGGCGGAGACGGGGGCGACGACCGGGACGGCGTACGGCATGCAGGTCGGGGTCGGTGCGGCCCGCTTCCGGCGGTACGCGAAGGCCGAACCGGCGGAGTGGGCGATCCCGCCGCAGATCAACGAGGCGGGCCCGATGGGCAAGGCGGCGGTGATGGGTGCCCTCGCCGTACGCCAGCCCGTCGGCGTCGTCACCTGCGTCACCTCCTACAACAACCCCTGGGCGAACCCCGCCGGAAAGATCGCCCCCGCGCTGGCCATGGGCAACACGGTCGTCGTCAAACCCGCCCCGCAGGACCCCCTGTCGGTGTTCCGGATGGCCGAGGCGCTGGAGGCGGCGGGCGTTCCGGCGGGCGTCGTGAACGTGGTCTGCGGCCGGTCGGTGGAGGTCGGCGAGGCGGCCGTCTCGTCCCCCGACGTCGACATGGTCAGCTTCACCGGCTCCACCGCCGTAGGACAGCGCATCGCCGAGGTGTGCGGGCGCGACATGAAACGACAGTTGATGGAGCTGGGCGGGAAGGGCGCGGCGCTCGTCTTCGACGACGCGGACCTCGGCTCGGCCGTGGCCGGCATCGGGACCACCTTCTCCTTCTACAGCGGCCAGATCTGCACGGCACCGACGCGGGTGCTGGCGCAGCGCGGGGTGTATGACCGGTTGGTCGAGCAACTGGTGGGCTATGCGGAGCGGTTGAAGGTCGGGGACCCGAGGGAGCCCGGGACGGTGGTCGGGCCGGTGATCTCGGCTGAGCACCGGGAACGGGTGGAGTCGTACGTCGAGTTGGGCCGCAAGGAGGGGGCCACGGTGGTGACGGGCGGCGAACGTCCCCCGTACGACCGGGGCTTCTACGTCTCCCCGACCCTCCTGGCGGACTGCACTTCCCCGATGCGCGTGACCCGGGAGGAGATCTTCGGCCCGGTCGTGTGCGTCATCCCCTTCGAGGACGAGGAAGAGGGGATCACCCTCGCCAACGACAGCGACTACGGCCTGATCGACTACGTCTGGTCGTCGGACGTGGCCCGGGCATTCCGTGTGGCCCGGCAACTGCGGGCCGGCGGGGTCGGCGTGAACACCGTCGGGCGGAACATGGAGGCGCCGTTCGGGGGGTTCAAGAGGAGCGGGGTGGGCCGGGACGTGGGCTCATACGCCCTGCACGCTTACAGCGAGGTGCAGGCGATCGTGTGGCCGGGGTGACGGCGGTCATGGTGACTGTGTGAGCCGGTAGGCCTCCTGCTGGGCGCGGGCGGTGTGTGCTTCCCAGCGGTGGGCGGTTGCCCTGCCCGCATGCAGGCCCGCGAACACGCAGCCGGCGAGGACGGGCACCAGAAGCAGCGAGACGAGGATGTCCCAGCCGGAGGGCGAATAGGAGTTGGAGCCCACCAGCTTCAGGAAGGTGCTCAGGTCGGTCTCGCGCAGCAGGTCGGAGTCGGCCTTGAGGCTGCCCGAGCGGAGGGACGTGTTGCTGCTGATCAGGCCGAAGACCAGCAGCAGCGTGCCGGCGACGAGCGCGCCGCGGGGCGCCGGCAGCCAGGACCAGGGCATACGCAGTCGGGGACGGAAGGTGCCGCCGAGCTGTGCGGCGCACGGGATCAGCATGATCATGGCCGAGAAGCTCGCGACGACGGCCAGCACGGACAGGGTCTGCGCCGCGTCGAACTCGTAACTGGAGAACCACCAGCTGAGCCAGATGAGGACGAGCGGAAGCAGGGCCCAGCCGAGGCCGAGGGCCAGTGCGCGGAGTATGGCCAGTGCGCGGGCGGCGGGCCGCACCTGGGCGGCCGCGGCTGCCTTCCACTCCCGCTCCCGCTGCCGCCGCCGCTCCTCCTCCCGGGCCTCCTTGAGCCGCCGCTGACGTTCCTCCTCCTCGGCGCGCCGCCGCTGCTCCTGCCGTCTCCGCTCCTCCGCCCGACGCCGTTCCTCCTCTTCCTGCTCCTGCTTGAGCCGCCGCTTGTGCGCCAGCTCTTCGGCCCGGCGCCGCAGCTCACGCTTCTCGGCCTCGGCGAGTGCCTCCCCCTCCGCCCGCTCGGACCAGTCGGCCTCTGCCAGTTGGCCGAGCAGGGTGTGGCGGCCCCCGGCGGCCTGCAGCAGGCGGTCGTACCACACCGTGCTCGTGTCCGGCGGCTGCGCCTCGCCGACCTGCCGCCGGGGCCGTACTTCCGCCAGGTGCTCCGGCGGCAGCAGGGCGGCCAGCAGTGCACCGGGGCCCACGTCGGAAGCCCAGTCCCGCACTTCCGGCGGCCACCACGTGGTGTCGGTGGCCTGCCATGCCTTCAGCGCCTTGGCCCACTGCCGGTGGACGCCTCGCAGCTGGTCGAGCGTGGTGAACCCGGCCAGAGTGTCGAGCAGGCGGTGCTGCTGGGACAGTTCCTTGAGCAGTTCCGCGTCGCGCTTGCCGCCGCCGACGTAGCGGTGCAGGCAGACAGCGGTCAGCGTGTCGTAGGTGATCGGCCGTCCGCGGTAGACGACCGGGCCGTCCGGGTCGAGCCAGCGCAGCAGGTGCAGCAGCTTGTGGTGCGGGGGAAGGGCGGGGTTGGTCAGGCAGCGGTCGATGAGGACGATCCGGCCCTCGACGTCATCGGTCCGGGGATCGTTGAACTGCCGTAGCCAGGAGCGGAGTTCGGCCCAGCTCTCGGTGGGGTGCGCCTCGCTGCCCATGTGCCCGAAGAATCGGTCGGCGGCGGTCGACCAGTGCGTGCGGACCGTCTCCGCCAGGCCCTTCTTCGTGGCGTGCGGGGTCCCCGCGAAGACGAGCGCGCGGGACACGTAGGCGTGCTGGACCGAGGGCCGGGGCGGGGGCGGCACTGTCGGCGGGGGCGGGGCGTCCCTGGTGGGCGCGGCGGGGTTGCGGGCGAGCGCGATGTGCTGGGTGGTGCCGCGGAACTGCTGCTCCGGGACGGGCAGTTCCCGGCGTCGGGCGCTGCGGCGCAGTTCCTCGGCGAGGGTGCCGAGGGAGAGCAGGGGCCCGGCTTCCGGGATGCCGTGCCGCAGCAGGTGGAGCAGTTCGCCGGTGAAGGTCGTGTACGGCTTTCCCGGCGGGGCCAGGGCCTGTTCATTCGCGGTGGTGGCGGTCAGGAGGCAGCTGCCCTCGATGTCCAGGTCCTGTGCGACGCCGCTCATGCCCTGGATGGCCCGCCCGCTGAAGCAGCTGTCCACGATCACGATCTTGTTGGTCGCCCGGGACGAGTTCACGATGTCGCGCAGCAGGTCGTAGTCGAAACCGCTGACCGCCGCGTTGGCCGACTGCGTGTGCGGAAGGCCGAGATACAGGCCCCCGCGCAGTTTGCGCAGGCCATGCCCCGCGAAGTAGATCAGGAGGGTGTCGGTGGCCGCGGTGGCGTGGTGCCGCAGCGCGTCGTAGACGGGGATCGCGCCGGCCGGATCGAGGAGCACGGCGCAGCGCTCGGCGGCGAAGGCGCCCAGGGGAGAGGCCAGGGCGGTGCGCAGGTCCTCGAGATTGTTGGCCACGGCCGGCAGGTCGGCCAGGTCGTCGGCTTCGTAGGTGGCGGTACCGAACAGGAATGCGCGGGAGGCCTCCGGATCAGGCAGCCGGATCATCACTGTCGCCGAGGTGCTGGAGGAGAGCCGTGGCCACGCGCGTCAGCTCCGCCGGATCCTCGTGCTTGATCTCGCACTGTCCACCGCCGGGCACGCTGATCGTGACGCTCCCGACGGGCGCGGCAGCCTGGGTCGAGCGATACGTCAGCCATGCGCCGATCGCCGCCAAAAGGGTGTTGATGCCCGCGAGCCCCAGCTCCGCCACCTGGACGGCGATCTCCACCCCGGACCCCATGGTGCCCTCCGCGGCGGGCGGAGTCTCCCATCGCATGCGCCCCCGCAGCTCACGCTCGGCGCCCAGCCACTCCCACAGGTCCTCCAGCGCGTCGTCGTCCCCCACGACGTCGATCCGTACGGACATGCGGCCCCCAGCGCGTGCGTCAGTGGTGTGAGGTGTTTATTCCAGTGAACGCGTGATGGCCTGTCAAGCGAAGCTGAAACCTGGACAGTTGAGGCTGCTTTCGACCACTCAGCTGTCCAGATCCACCCGCACCGTGAGCAACCCCGCCCCCACCACCCGTACCGCCGCACTGTTCATCCGGGGCAGGCTCCGCAGCCGGGCCACCGCGTCGTCGTCCGGGAGGAGGTGGGCGGTTCCCTCGTGCCAGCGCCCGCGGATCCGGACGCGGACCCGTGGGTCGGCCTTGATGTTGCGGACGTACTGCGACCGCTCCCCGAACTCCGAGACCAGCCAGAAGGAGTCGCCGACGCGCCGACCGCCGATGGGGGTGCGGCGGGGGAGACCGGAGGTGCGGCCGGTGGTCTCCAGGAGGGTGTGGGCCGGCAGGCGGCGCATGACGCGGTTGAGGTGACGCTGGACCGCGGTGACGGCCCGGTATTTGCGTTCGGAGTGGCGGGGCATTGTTTCCGGGTCTCCTGTGTCGGGTCGGCGACGGGACTCCATCATTGCCTTGAGGAGACGGGCGGCAGGGCGTAGGGGCGGTGGTGGGGTCGTGCGCGTCATGACTTGGAACCTGTGGTGGCGGTTCGGGCCTTGGGAGGAGAGGCAGAAGGCGATCCTCGGCGTCTTGCGTGAACTGCGCCCCGATGTCGTCGGTTTGCAGGAGGTCTGGGCGAGCGACGACGGGGAGAACCTCGCCGAGTGGCTGGCCAGGGAGCTCGGTATGCACTGGGCGTGGGGTCCTTCCCCCGCGCCCGGGCGCTGGCAGCGCAGGATCGGGGACACGAGCGTCGGGATCGGGAACGCGGTACTCAGCCGTTGGCCGGTGACCGACCACGCCGTACTGCCCCTCCCCGCCCCCACCGACGTCGCCGACGGCCGCCTCGCCCTGTACGCCCGCCTGGCCACCCCCTCCTACGACGTCCCCTTCTTCACCACCCACCTCACCTCCGTCCCCCATGCGTCGGCGGTGCGTTGCCGCCAGGTCAGAGCGCTGGCCGAGTTCGTCGCCGAGCACCGGGACGGCACACCCTTCCCGCCCGTCGTCACCGGCGACTTCAACGCCTGGCCTGATTCGGACGAGATCCGCCTCCTCGGCGGCTACCGCACCGCCCCGGCCGTCCCCCGGCAAGTCCTCTACGACGCCTGGGAGTACGCCGAGCCGGGCGCGCCCTCCTTCACCTGGGACGCGGCGAACCCCTACGCCGCCGCCGGTCTGGGCCCCAGCGCCCGCATCGACTACATCCACGTGGGACCTCCGGGCGCCGGTGGCCTCGGCCACGTACGCGGCGTACGGCGTGCGGGCGACGGGCCGGTGGACGGGGTTTGGGCCTCCGACCATGCGGCGGTCGTGGCGGACCTCAGCGCGGGGTGACGTGTGCGGGTTGATGCGGACAGAAGCTGACCGCAAGGCTTCCTACGGTCGTTTCATGACGCAGAACAGCACGCAGACGCAGAAGATCCTTGTCACCGGCGCCACGGGAACCGTCGGCCGTCAGGTCGTCGCCGAACTGCTCGCCCGTGGCCATGCGGTCCGCGCCCTCACCCGGGACCCGGCCAGGGCCGCCTTCCCGGTCGGTGTCGAGGTCGTTCAGGGCGATCTGACCGAGCCGGACAGCCTGCTTCCGGCCCTGGAGGGCGTCACCGGCCTCCATCTGATCACCTTCGGCGGGGCCTACTTCGCTCCGTTGGAGACCGGCCCGCGGATCCTGGAGCTGGCCCGCGGCGCCGGTGTAAGGCGGGTCACCGTGTTGCACGGCGGTGGGCCGTCGCTGCTGGAGGACGCCGTGCGCGCCGACGGCGGTGTGGACTGGACCGTGCTCATGCCGGTCGAGTTCATGGCCAACGCCCTGGAGTGGGCGGACGGGATCATGGCCTCGGGCGTGGTGCACGAGCCGTTCGTCTCCCGGCTGAGCGCCATGGTGCACGAGGGCGACATCGGCGCCGTCGCCGCGGTCGCGCTCACCGAGGAGGGGCACGGGGGCAAGGAGTACGTGATCACCGGCCCCGAGCTGCTGACCGTCGGCGACAAGGTGGCGCAGCTTGCCGCGGCCCGTGGCCGGGAGATCGCCCTGGTCGAGCTGACCGAGGAGGAGGCAGTCGCCCAGTGGCGGGCGGCGGGCCACCCGGAGGACGTCATCGGCTTCCTGATCGAGGCGTACGGGAACACCCCGGAGGTGGGCCGCACGGTCGTCGACACCGTCGAGAAGGTCACCGGCCACCCGGCCCGCACCTTCGGCCAGTGGGCCGCGGAGCACGCGGACGCCTTCACGGCCCAGTCCTCCGTGGCAACGGCATAGCCCCCGAGCAGTGGGCGGGCAGGACGTGGAAGATCCGCATCGCGCAGCTCCGGTGACCACCGCGTCCTTGCCCGCACTGTTCAGCCGGCCTCCGTGACAAGCTCGTCCAAGCCGGGGATGACGTTGCCGCACGGGCACCGGTCCGGATGGCCGAGCAGTTCGTAGAGGTGCCGCTCCGCGGACTCGGAGATCACGTGCTCCCAGCGGCACGCCTCGATGTGCACCTCTTCCCATGGCATCCGGATCACGCTGACGAGCAGGCACTCGGCCAGCCTGTGCTTGCGCGTCACCCGGGTGGCCAGCGTCCTGCCCGCCCCGGTGAGCACCAGCCGCCGGTCGCGGGCCACATGCAGCAGGCCGTCCCGCTGCATCCTGGCGACCGTCTGGCTGACCGTCGGGCCCGACTGGGCAAGCCGCTCCGCTATCCGCGCCCGCAGCGGGACGATGCCCTCTTCCTCGAGTTCGAGCACCGTACGGAGGTACATCTCCGTGGTGTCGATGAGTCGGGACATGCCGGTCGTCAGGCGGGCGTCTCGGCGGTGGCGGTCAGGACCGCGCGGCCGAGGATGTGGCTCGCCATGGTGAAGCCGAGGACGGCCGGGGTGGCGTCGGCCGCGACGCCGATGGTCTCGGTGTCGAGGGCGTGTATGACGACGTAGTAGCGGTGCGGGCCGTGTCCGGCCGGCGGGGCGGCGCCGATGAAGCGGGCCAGGCGGGCGTCGTTGGGCAACTGGAAGGAACCCTCGGGCAGGCCCGAGCCGGTGTCGTCGCCGGCGCCCTCGGGCAGCTCGGTGACGGTGGCGGGGATGTCGGCGACGGCCCAGTGCCAGAACCCGGACCCGGTGGGGGCGTCGGGGTCGTAGACGGTGACGGCGTAGCTCTTGGTGCCCTCAGGGGCGCCGCTCCAGGACAGCTGTGGGGAGACGTCCTTCCCGCCGGGGACGCCGAAGATGCCGGAGAACTGCTCGGGCGACCAGGCCGTGCCGTCGGTGACGGTGGTGCTGGTGACGGTGAAGGAAGCCGCCTCGGGGAGGCGGGCGAACGGGTCGTTGGCGCTCATTGCGTCGTTCCTCTCTGTCGACCGTGGATCGACCATAACACGGATAATCGATTATCTGCGGGATCGTCTATGCTCAGACCATGACGCAGACGGCCGACACCCCGACCTCCTCGGGGAAGCAGATGCTTTCCGAGCAGGTCTACGCGCACCTGCGCGACGCGATCATGCGCGGCGACTTCGCCCCCCGTGACGCCCTCAAACCGCAGGACCTCGCCAAGCAGCAGGGCGTGAGCCTGGCCGTCGTGCGCGAGGCGCTCGTGCGGCTGGTCGGCGAGGGTCTCGCCGACCGGCTGCCCAACCGCGGCTTCGCCGTCCCGGCCTCCTCCGACCGCCGCTGGCACGAGATCGCGGAGGCCCGCCGGACCATCGAACCGGTCGTGCTGCGCATGGCCGTCGAGCGCGGCGACCTCGACTGGGAGGCCCGCGTACGAGCCGCTCACCACCGCCTGGCCCGCACCCCGCCGTATCTGCCGGAGGAGGGCGAGTACTACACCGGCGCCTGGGCCGAGGCCCACCGCGCCTTCCACCGCACCCTGCTGGAGGGCTGCGGCAACCCCGTCCTGCTGGAGACCTGCGACCGGCTGTGGACCGTGAGCGAGCTGGCCCGCCGCTGGTCGGCGCACCGCAACCCCGACCGGGACGGCCTCCGCGAGCACCGCCGCCTGGAGGAAGCGGCACTCGCCCGGGACGCCGACGGCGCGGCCGAGACACTGGCCCAGCACCTCACGCTGACCGCGGCGGGACTGACCGGGTCCTGATCCGCCGAAGCGCTCCGCCGGCATATGCGGTTCGTTCGCCGCGGGCCGGTGGGGGCTGGTCGCGCAGTTCCCCGCGCCCCTTCGGGGCGCTCAGCCCCGTCCCAGGAAGATCGGGTTCGTGAACGCCGCCAGCGCCCCCGGCAACGGTCCGATCACCGTTTCGTGCCGCAGCTCCACCCGCACGTAGGCCGCATACGACGGCGTGGTCCGCCACTCCACACTCCCCGCCCCCGACACCGGCAACGGCGCGCTCGTGAACAGCACTCCCTGGTCGGTGACGATCCGGACCGTGCAGCGCGGGGCGCCGGTGACGTCCACGCGGACGGTGACCGGGGTGTCGTGGCCGACCTCCAGCCGCTCGCCGATCCCCGCGTGCTCACCGCGCCCGCCGGACGCGCTGAAGGCCACCGAGACATGCCGGGACTCGGCGACGTACGAGCGCCCCGCCCGGATGCCCGCCTGGATCGCCCCCCGGCTCAGCTCGTCGGCCAGCACGACGGTCTGCGGGTGCCCGACCACGTCCGGATCCCGGTGCGCGTCACTGTTCCCCATCGCCGGGATCCACCCCCGGCCCTCGGACCGCACGGACGCCACCAGCATCCCGTCCCAGTCCGCCAGCGCCACCTCGTCGTCCGGCGTCCACGGCCCGTTCCACACCTCCACCGCGTCCGCCTCACCGAACCCGAACTTCCAGGTGCAGCCGATGCAGGTGGCATGCGGATGGGCGGGCACGACCAGACCGCCCGCCCGGCGGATCTGCCGGGCGAACCGGCCGAACCGGTTGTCGCGGGCGCGATAGCGCCAGTCGACGAAGGTGCCCGGATCCGTTCCCAGCGCGACGAGATGCCCGTTCCGCGTCGTCACCTCCTCGCCCAGCAAGATCAGCAGGTCGTCGCCCGCCTCCCTGGCCCAATGCGCGTGCGCCGCATGCGTGTTGTGCTCCGACGTGTTGATGAAGTCCAGCCCCGCCGCCCGCGCGAGCGCCGCGATCTGAGCCGGGGTGCGGCGGCCGTCGGAGTACCAGGAGTGCAGATGGCAGTCCCCGCGGTACCAGGCCCGGCCCCGCCCCTTCGCGCGCGAGGGCGGGTACGCCGGCTCGACGACGGCGCCCGGTTCGCCATAGGACAGCGTGATCGTGATCTCGTACGGCAGACCCTGCGGCGCCACCGTGTACGGGCCGAGCGCGATGTGCCAGGTGCCGGGGCGGATCGGGCCCGGGATGTAGCCGGGCGTGGCGTCGTCCGCGCGGAGGAAGAACTCCGTGCGCGCCCCGCCCGACCAGCCCCGGAAGCCACGACCGCCCAGCTCGGTGCCGCGTTCGTCGAAGATGCCGATGTCGAGGGCGTTGCCGGGGGTGCCGGCCGGGACGGAGGGCTTGTCGTAGGTGTACGCGACCTTGATCTCCCGTACGCCGGACGGGACTTCGAGCGGCAGGTAGACGAAGTCGGGCGATCCGGTGGGCAGGGTGCCGCGTACCGTCTTCGTCTCCTGGGTCCGGCCGTCCGCGGCCGAGGCGAAGCTCACGCTTCCCAACGTAAGCGCGGCGGCCGCTCCCGTCACGAACAGCGCGCGTCTGCGGATGCCGTGGTCGTCTTCGCACATGCGCAGAACTCTGGTCTTCGGACGTGAACTGCCGTACAAGGAAGAGGAATCCGCGAACATCCGACAGTGGGACCTGCGCGGATGCCGACTGGTCGGTATGGACATTCAAGGTCCGTCGCGGTAGAGATGGGCCATGCGCCTCTCCGTCACGATCTTCCTCACCGACGAGACGATCACCCCGACCCGGCTCGCCCGCGAGCTGGAGCAGCGGGGCTACGCCGGGCTGTATCTGCCCGAGCACACGCACATCCCCGTCGAGCGGGTCACCCCGTACCCGGCGGGCGGGGAACTGCCGCCCGAGTACGGCCGCACGCTCGACCCCTTCGTCGCGCTCGGCCAGGCCGCCGCCGTGACGGACCGCCTGGGCCTCGGCACCGGCATCACGCTCGTGGCCCAGCACGACCCGATCGACCTGGCCAAGCAGATCGCCACACTCGACCATCTGTCGGGCGGCCGGTTCACGCTCGGGCTCGGCTTCGGCTGGAACGTGGAGGAGGCCGCCGACCACGGGGTGGAGTGGCGGACGCGTCGCGAGCTGGTCCGGGACCGGATGGCGTTGATGCGGGCGCTGTGGGCGGAGGAACCGACCGCGTACGAGGGCGAGTTCGGGGGTGTGCGGGCGAGTCACGCCTACCCCAAGCCCGTGCAGAAGCCGCGCGGCCCGGTGGTCGGTCCGCGCACGCTGGTCGGGGGCGCGGCGGGCCCGAAGCTCTTCACGCACATCTGCGAGTACGCCGATGGGTGGATGCCGATCGGGGGGCGGGGTCTGTCGGAGTCGATGCCGCGGCTGCGGGCCGCCTGGGCGGACGCGGGGCGGGACCCGGCGGGGCTGCAGGTCGTGCCGTACGCGGTCTATCCGAACCCGGGCAAGCTGGCGCACTATGCCGACCTCGGCATCGAGGAGGTCGTCGTCCAACTCCCGCCGGCGGGGGAGGCAGAGGTGCTTGGGATGCTGGACGGCTACGCCGAGTACCTGTAGCCGAGGGGATGGCTGCCAACCCAGGGGCGCGGGGAACTGCGCGACCAGCCACAACGAGCCCGCACCCGGCAACGCACCGCAGCCTCCCAGGACCCCCCGACCCCGCTGAACCGGCGGAGCCCCTCCGTATGCTCGAAGGATGACGACCACCGTGAGCTCCGGAACCGGTCCCACCGAGAACTCCATGCGTCGCGCCCTCAAACGCGCCCGGGACGGCGTCGCGCTCGACGTCAACGAGGCGGCGGTGCTGCTCCAGGCCCGCGGTGAGGCTCTCGACGACCTCACCGCGTCCGCCGCCCGGGTGCGGGACGCGGGCCTTGAGGCGGGCGGCCGCCCCGGGGTCATCACCTACTCGAAGAGCGTCTTCATCCCCCTCACCCGGCTGTGCCGGGACAAATGCCACTACTGCACGTTCGTGACCGTCCCCGGCAAGCTGCGCCGGGCCGGGCACGGGATGTTCATGTCCCCGGACGAGGTCCTCGACATCGCCCGCCGGGGCGCCGCCCTCGGCTGCAAGGAAGCGCTCATCACCCTGGGCGACAAGCCCGAGGAGCGGTGGCCGGAGGCGCGGGAATGGCTCGACGCGCACGGTTACGACGACACGATCGCGTACGTCCGGGCCATATCGATCCGCATCCTGGAGGAGACGGGGCTGCTGCCCCACCTCAATCCCGGGGTCATGTCATGGACCGACTTCCAGCGGCTGAAGCCGGTCGCCCCGTCCATGGGCATGATGCTGGAGACGACGGCCACCAGGCTCTGGTCCGAGCCGGGCGGGCCGCACTACGGCTCCCCGGACAAGGAACCCGCCGTACGTCTGCGGGTCCTGGAGGACGCGGGCCGCTCCTCCGTCCCCTTCACGTCGGGACTCCTCATCGGCATCGGCGAGACGTACGAGGAGCGCGCCGAGTCGCTGTTCGCGCTGCGCCGCGTCTCGCGGTCGTACCACGGCATCCAGGAACTGATCATCCAGAACTTCCGCGCCAAGCCGGACACCGCGATGCGGGGCATGCCGGACGCGGAGCTGGACGAGCTGGTCGCGACGGTGGCGGTGGCCCGGCACATCATGGGCCCGGCGGCCTGTCTGCAGGCCCCGCCGAACCTGGTCGACTCCGAGTACGAGCGGCTGATCGGCGCCGGAATCGACGACTGGGGTGGGGTGTCGCCCCTGACCATCGACCACGTCAACCCGGAACGCCCCTGGCCGCAGATCGAGGAACTGACCGAGCGCTCGCGTGCCGCCGGCTTCGAGCTGCGTGAACGCCTCTGCGTCTACCCGGAGTTCGTGCAGCGCGGCGAGCCCTGGCTGGACCCGCGGCTGCGCCCGCACGTCCGCGCGCTGGCCGACCCGGAGACGGGGCTGGCGCGCCCGGACGCCGTGGTCGAGGGGCACCCGTGGCAGGAGCCCGAGGAGGTGTTCGTCCCCTCCGGCCGTACGGATCTGCACACCTCCATCGACACCGAGGGCCGTACGTCCGACCGCCGCGACGACTTCGACGAGGTGTACGGCGACTGGGGCGCCCTGCGCGAGGCGGCGGCGCCGGGCATGGTGCCGTCCCGGATCGACACGGACGTACGCGCCGCTCTGGCGACGGCGGCGGACGACCCGACGAAGCTGACCGACGAGGAGGCGCTGGCGCTGCTGCACGCGGAGGGGCCGGCGCTGGACGCGCTGTGCCGGGTCGCCGACGACGTACGCAAGTCGGTGGTCGGCGACGACGTCACCTACATCGTCACCCGGAACATCAACTTCACCAACGTCTGTTACACGGGCTGCCGTTTCTGCGCCTTCGCGCAGCGCCGCTCGGACGCGGACGCGTACACGCTCTCGCTGGAACAGGTCGCCGACCGGGCGCAGCAGGCGTGGGACGTGGGGGCGGTGGAGGTCTGCATGCAGGGCGGCATCCACCCGGACCTGCCCGGCACGGCGTACTTCGACATCGCGAAGGCGGTGAAGGCGCGGGTGCCGGGGATGCATGTGCACGCCTTCTCGCCGATGGAGGTGGTCAACGGCGCGACCCGGACCGGGCTTTCGATCCGCGAGTGGCTGACGGCGGCGAAGGAAGCGGGCCTCGACTCCGTCCCCGGCACGGCGGCGGAGATCCTCGACGACGAGGTCCGCTGGGTCCTGACGAAGGGCAAGCTGCCGACGGCGACCTGGATCGAGGTGATCACGACGGCCCACGAGGTCGGCATCCGGTCCTCGTCGACGATGATGTACGGCCACGTGGATCAACCGCGTCACTGGCTGGGCCACCTGCGGACGCTGGCCGGGATCCAGCAACGGACGGGCGGCTTCACGGAGTTCGTGACCTTGCCGTTCATCCACACCAATGCGCCGGTGTACTTGGCGGGCATCGCGCGCCCGGGCCCGACGATGCGGGACAACCGAGCGGTGACGGCGATGGCGCGACTGCTCCTGCACCCTTGGATTCCCAACATCCAGACGAGCTGGGTGAAGCTGGGGACGGACGGCGCGGCCGAGATGCTCCGCTCCGGCGCGAACGACCTCGGCGGCACGCTGATGGAGGAGACGATCTCGCGGATGGCGGGATCGTCGTACGGCTCGTACAAGTCGGTACGTGACCTGGTGGCCGTGGCGGAGGCGGCGGGCCGCCCGGCGAGGCCGCGTACGACGCTCTACGGGGAGGTGCCTCAGGAGCGGCAGCGGGCGGCTCAGGCCTCGGACGGGCATCTGCCGGAGCTGTTGCCGGTGCTGGACTGACCGGTGCTGGACCGAGGGGACTGAGGGCTCGCAGTACGATGATCCGACCCTGTCGGTGAGCTGAGGAGATGCGTACCCGTGCCAGCCCCGAAGGTCTGGGTGACCGGTCTGACGGTGGGAGCGATAGCAGTGGTCGCCGCCCTGGCCGTCCAGGCCGACAAGGGCCCGCGTCCCACGGCGACGGCCCGTCCGAGCGCGTCGGCGTCGGCTTCGGGGGGCGGGCAGCCCAGCCCCACCGCCTCCGCACCGGCCGCGGTACCGGACGCCTCCGGTACCGGCCGGCGCATCGTCTACTCCCTCGGGCAGCGGCGGGTGTGGCTGGTCGACGAGAGCGACGCCGCCCGCCGCACGTTCGCCGTGTGGCCGGGGACGGTCGCCCCCGACCCCGGCAGCTACTCCGTCGTCTCCCGCCGCGACGCGACGACGGGCTCGGACGGGGTGGCGATCGAGAACATCGTCTACTTCGCCACCAAGTCCGGCCTCAACATCGCCTTCTCCAACGCCGTCGACGGCTCCTCACCCCCGCCGGCCTCGGGCACCCAGACCGGCGGCATCCGGATGCGCAAGGCCGACGGGTCGGCGGTGTGGACGTTCGGCTCGACGGGGACGACGGTGGTGGTCGTCAACTAGCCCCTTCAGTCACTCCACTTTGATCAGCGTGACCTGCATGGAGGTCCGGTAGGTGGTCCCGTCGTCCGTCCGCTCGTGCAGAACCGTCTGGACGCGATGGCCGTCGCTGAACTCCACGGTGGAGCGGGTCGTGTCGCCCTGGTAGGTCCAGGTGTCGCCGTCCGCGACGAGCCGGCTGACGGTCACATTGCCCTGACTGTCGAAGAAGTGCGACCGGTAGGCGCCGCTCGTCTCGTCGTAGCCGATGATCTCCGTGCCACCGACGTCGAACTCCCCGATCCGCCCGTAGGCGGAGTGGACGAGGAAGACCCCACCGGGACCCATTCATAGACGTCGGAGGTCGTGATCGTCGCCCCCGCGCTGCCGTCCTCATTGATCACGTGACCTTGGTTGATCCACCGTCCCACCCAGGCGTCGAGCGCCCGGCGCCGAGGCCCCGGCCCGGCCGGCGGGCTGCCGGCGGCCTGCTCGGTGCCGCGGTTGACGGCCACCACACGTGGTGTCGTCCCGTCCGTCACGACTCACTCCGTCCGCCGGTCAGCTGCACGACGAGCAGCACGATCCCGCTGAACACGAAAGCACGTGTCGCCGCGTCGAGCCCGTTCCAGTCAGCCGACTGCCACATCGAGAACCACTCACCGCCGATCGCGATGAACCCGGCGCCGAAGAGCAGCAGGACCATCAGCAGGCCGTACGTCGAGAATCGCCGGGCACGGGAGTCGTCGCGGCGGAACCAGAGCCACGTGCCGTACAGCAGCACCAGCGCGGCGACCGTCTCCCAGACGATGATCACCACATACGCCGTGTCCTGAAGTCCCTTACTGGTGATCGCTCTCCACATCAGGTCGTCGTCCTTGAACGTCGTATCCATCGCCAGGACGTGCCGCACGAACTGCTGGTTCGTCCCGAAGTCGGTGATGTTCCCGAAGGCGACGAGCGCTATGTAGAGCGCGACGCTCGCGGTGAGGAGGGTGGCGGTGAGGTGAAGTGCGTTTCGTGGGGATGTAGTTGGCATGGTGGTCATCTTCCCGGGACGGGCCGGGTGTGTTCCAGATCAATCGAGCCGGAAACGACCTCCCCTGAACTGGAGTTGGGGCAACCCGGACGAACTACTCGGTGTCCTTGGGGTGGCGGGTGGATGCGTACACGAGATGGACAGTGCGGCGCTCGTCGTCGACGAGGTAACGCACGCGACCGCCCGCCGTCACCTCGTACTCCCATTGGGGTGACGTCGTCGCCGCGCTTAGGGTTCACGGGGCCGTCACCTCGCCGTGGTCCTCGTCCGGCAGCCGACGGGTGAGCTGCGCTCGGCCACGAACTGCTGCAACTCGTCCGCCGGCAGATGACGGACCCATGGGAAGACCGAAGGCAGAGCACGCAGTATCGCCCGCTCACCGGCATCGCTGCGGACGAGGGCGGGCTGTGCGAGTTCGACATCCTTGGTGGCCGCGGCTTCATCAGTTTTCTGGCCGTGCCCCGCCATGAGTGCGTCTACGTCTGCAATGTCACTTGGTACGGCTAATTGCCGTCCATGACCCCGAAACCTCGCTCATAACTGACCAAACCGTACAAACCAGGCCACACCCCGTATACCGATCCGCCCCCTGAACCCACCGTCCCCGTTCGATTACAGTGCTGAGCTGTCGTACGTGCGGGCGATACCAACGGAGGTCTTGGTGGGTGCGGCAGCCGGGGCCGTCTGGGGACGTGCCGAGCAGCAGGACTTCCGTAGCCGGGTGCGTGGGACGCTGCTCGGTGCGGCGCTGGGGGATGCGCTGGGCGCGCCCGTCGACGGGCTCGGGAGTGATGAGATCCGGGAGGCGTACGGCGCCGAGGGGCTCGTGGATCTGGCCGTCGGGTACGGGCGGCGGGGCGCCGTCACGCATCTCACCCAGCTCACCCTGTTCTCCGTCGACGGGCTGATACGCGCCCAGGTGCGCCGCGACACCGGCGCCTGGCATCCGCCGACCGATCTGCACCGGGCGTATCTGCGATGGGCGGCGACCCAGCGGGACTGGGGGCCCGACGAGCGGCGGAAGGACGATGGGTGGCTGGCCCGGGAGGAGTGGCTGTACGCCCGGCGGGATCCGGCGCGCTCGCTGCTCGTCGGGTTCGGGGACGAGGCCATAGGGACGCTCGACGCGCCCAAGAATCCCGGCGAGACCGGGCCGGAGGCCGCCGCCCGTTCCGCGCCGTTCGGGCTGCTCGTGGGGTGGGAGCCGCAGCTGGTCGTGCAGCTCGCCGTGGAATGCGCGGCGCAGACGCACGGTCATCCGGCCGCCTTTCTGTCCGCGGGCGCGTACGCCGTGATCGTGCACTCCCTGGCCCGCGGCGAGACCCTCGACGGCGCCGTGCAGCGGGCCCTGGCGCTGCTCGCCGCCCGGCCCGGGCACCAGCCCGTCTCCGACTCGCTCCAGCACGCCCTGGGCGCCGTACGGCAGGGCATGCCCTCGACGGCGCGGGTGGAGGAGCTGGCGGGGGACGGGACGGCGGACGGGCTGCTGGCCGCGTCCGTGTACTGCGCGCTGGTGGGGGAGGACGTACGGCACGGTCTCTGCCTCGCCGTGAACCAGGCCGGGCCCTCGGGTGCGGCCGGCGCGCTGACCGGCGGGCTGCTGGGCGCCCTGCACGGCGAAACGGCCCTCCCCCCGGCCTGGCTGGCCGAGCTGGAGGGCCGTCCCACGATCCTGGAACTCGCCGACGACTTCGCCATGGAGATGACGCAGGGACCTGCCCTGCACGGTCCGGCCGGCTCGGCCCCGGGCTGGATCGCCCGCTATCCGAGGGCCTGAGCAGCGGCTCAGTCCTTCGCCGTCGTACGCACCACGTCGTCCCCCGCTCCCGCCGGAGCCGGCACCGCGGCGGCCGCCGCCCCGTCCCCGTCCGTGTTGATCTTCTCGATGATCGCGAGCCGTTCCGGGGTGTCCTCCGGCTTCACGAAGCCGATGAGGATGTACAGGACCAGCGACACCGCCAGCGGGATCGACACCTGGTACTGGAGCGGGACGCCGCCCTCGACGTTCCAGTTGATCGGGTAGTTGACCAGCCAGAAGGCGAACAGGCCCATGGCCCAGCTGGTGAGCGCGGCGGTCGGTCCCGAGCGGCGGAACGGGCGCAGCAGGCCCAGCATCATCGGGATCGCCATCGGGCCCATCAGACCGGCCACCCACTTGATGACGACCGTGATGATGTCCTCGAAGGTCGGGGAGTTGACCTGGGTGGCCGCCGCCATGGAGAGGCCCAGGAAGACGACCGTGGCCACGCGGGCCACGCGCAGCCCCTGACCCTGGCTCCAGGTCCGTGCCCTGCGCCAGATCACCGGCGCGCAGTCACGGGTGAAGACGGCCGCGATCGCGTTGGCGTCGGAGGAGCACATGGCCATGGTGTGCGAGAAGAAGCCGACGATGACCAGGCCCAACAGGCCGTGCGGGAGGAGTTGTTCGGTCATCAGCCCGTAGGAGTCGGAACCGTCCGGCTTCTGCGACTCGACCAGCAGCGGCGACATCCACATGGGGAAGAACAGGACCAGCGGCCACACCAGCCAGAGGATCGCCGACAGCCGTGCCGAGCGCTCGGCCTCGTGTGCGTTGCGCGTGGCCATGTAGCGCTGGGCCTGGTTGAGCATGCCGCCGTTGTACTCGAAGAGCTTGATGAAGAGGAAGGCGAGCAGGAAGACCGTGCCGTACGGTCCGACCAGCGGCTTGTCGTGGCCCTGGAGCGCCGGCTCGTCCCAGGCGCCGAAGAACCCGATGCCCTTGTTGTCGAGTTCGACGATCACCGCGACGAACATCGCGACACCGGCCAGGAGTTGGATGACGAACTGCCCGAGCTCGGTCAGCGCGTCCGCCCACAGGCCGCCGATGGTGCAGTAGACGGCGGTGATGGAACCGGTGATGAGGATGCCCTGGTTCAGCGACACACCCGTGAACACCGACAGCAGCGTCGCGATCGCGGCCCACTTCGCGCCCACGTCCACGATCTTCAGCAGCATCCCGGACCAGGCCAGCGCCTGCTGGGTCTTGAGGTCGTAGCGGTTCTTCAAGTACTCGAGCGGGGAGGCGACGTGCAGCCGGGAGCGCAGCCGGTTGATGCGCGGCGCGAACAGCTTCGACCCGATGGCGATACCGAGGGCGATCGGGAAGGACCAGGTGACGAAGGATGTGACGCCGTAGGTGTAGGCGATGCCCGCGTACCCGGTGAACATCACCGCGCTGTAGCCCGACATGTGGTGCGAGATGCCGGAGAGCCACCAGGGCATCTTGCCGCCGGCCGTGAAGAAGTCGCTGACGTTGTCCACGCGCTTGTGCGACCAGACGCCGATGGCGACCATCACACCGAAATAGCCGATGAGCACGGCCCAGTCGAGACTGTTCATGTGCCCCCTTCCAGGGTCCGCCATGTGAACGGCCCGCTCATCGTGAGTGCGTTTACACGAGCACGACAAGCAAGCGTCAGGTCAAGGGAGAGTAAAAATGTTCTCCTTGATGACCTGCGTTCACAGACATGAACCCCAGAAAACGGCTCAGCGCATCAGCTCCCCCGCGTTGACCAGCAACGACTGCCCCGTGATCGCCCGTGCCCGGTCCGACGCCAGGAAAACCGCCGCGTCGGCCACGTCCCCGTCCGTGGCCAGCTCCGGCAGCGCCATCCGATCCGCCAGCCGCTTCAGTACGTCCGCCTCCGGCACCGCCTCGGTCTGCGCGGCGAATTGCACGTACGCCCGTACCGGCGGCCCCCACATCCACCCCGGCAGCACGGTGTTCACCCGGATCCGATGCGGCCCCAGCTCCCGCGCCAGCGAGTACATCGCGCTCGTCAGCGCTCCCTTGGAGGCTGCGTACGCCGCCTGCCGCACCTCCGAGGGCGCCGCCACCGCCGACTGCGTCCCGATGAACACCACCGAGCCCCCGTCCGTCTTCAGCGCCGGAAGACAGGCCCGGGTCATCCGCAGCGACCCCAGCAGATTCACATCGATCACCGACTGCCACGTCACGAAGTCGGCATCCTCCAGACCGCCGAAGTAGCCGTCCCAGGCGGCCACATGGACGACCGCGTCGATCCGCCCGAACCGCTCCCGCGCCAGCCCGGCGAGGGCCTCGCACTGCGCCTCGTCGGTGATGTCGGTCGCCCGGTACGCCGTGTGCGCCCCGTCCGGATCGATCTCGGCGGCGCTCTTGGCGAGATTCGCCTCCGTCCGTGCCCCCAGCACGGCATTGCCCCCGTCCCGTACGACGGCCGCCGCGACCTGATGCCCGAGTCCGGCCCCGACTCCCGACACGACGACCGTCTTGCCCGCGAGCACTGACATCCCGATGCCTCCCGCCTCTTCCGCTCTATCTGACGGAGCGTCAGAGTATGGGCGACCGCAGGAAAGGGGAACCGCATGAGCGACGACACCCGCAGCGACACGTACGCCGAGCTGGCCGCCGTAGGCCCGTACGGTGTCCACCCGGGCCACGCCCTGATCACCATGGTCGAACCGCATCCGGGCCACGAGTACGCGTACAACCGCTGGTACGAGGACGACCACTACTACGCCGGCGCCATGGCCATGCCCTGGATGTACGCCGGGCGCCGCTGGGTGGCCACCCGCGACCTCCAGCTCCTCCGCTACCCCGAGAAGTCGGCGATCGCCCAGCCGGTCACCGTCGGCTGCTACATCTCGACGTACTGGATCACCGACGGCCGCTACGACGACCACATGAGGTGGACCGTCGGCATCAACAAGCGCCTCAACCGCGACGGCCGCGTCTACCAGGACCGCACGCACGTCTTCACGGCGTTCCAGGACCACGAGGCGACGGTCTACCGGGACGGTGCGGCCGGGCCCCGGGACTATCACGCCCTCGATCACCCCTACGCCGGACTGGTCGTGGAGGTCGTCGACGCCGAATCGGCCGGGCAGCGGGCCGAGTTGCTGGAATGGCTGCGTTCACGCCATCTGCCGAAGCGGCTCGCGGGCTCCCCGGCAGCGATGGTCACCGTCTTCCGGCCGACCCCGCTGCCGGGGGATCGCATGTCGTACGTGAAGCAGGTCGAGGGCGTCGATACGCGGCTGACCCTGCTGTGGTTCCTTCAGGCGGACCCGCGGGAGTGCTGGGAGGAGTACTTCACCGGGCTGGACACGGCGGTCGGGGAGACGGGACTGGGGAGGGTGGAACTGGTGGCGCCGTTCGTGCCGACCGTGCCGGGGACGGACATGTACGTGGACCGGCTGAGGTAGCGGGGAGGGGGCGCGGGACCATAAGCCGAGCCCCCTCGGCAAGGACGGCGGGCTAGTCGAGAGGGCTCTTCCTGTGGTGCTTATGGAGTTGTGGGAGACGGTGCAGCATCAGCCGAGGTCGAATGCTCCCCGGCCGGCCTGAGCCACGAAGGCGTTCCACGCGTCCGCCGGGAAGGCCAGCGTGGGCCCTTCGGGGACCTTGGAGTCCCGGACGGCCATGGCCGCGAGAACCGGTGACTTGATCTCGACGCACGCGCCGTTTCCCGTGGAGTACGAGGACTTGGTCCACGTGTCCGTGGCGCCCTGACGAATTGCCATGTTTGCTCCGCGTTGCCAGTTGATGAGTTGCTGAGATTGCGCCAACGGTGTTGCTCGATGGCGTGATCGACGCTACTCGCCAACATCGGCTGATGAAGCGACCATTCACTCGACCGGATGGCATATTCCATTGGATCTTCCATCTGGGCCGGGCGAAGGTGTACCGTGCGCCTCCTTCTGCCCAGGGGGCGGAATTCAGGGCATCGGCCCTACCGCGCGTACTCCTTCGCGATGTCCGCGATGAACTGCCGGGACTGATCCACATTCAGGGCCTGCGCTCGCAAATGCTCGTACATCACCGCGTACTTCTGGACGTCGTTCGCCTTCTCCAGATACAGATCGCTGGTGACGCCCTCGATGTAGACCACGCTGGAATCCGCCGCGTCCGGGAACTCCAGGATCGCGTACTGCCCGTTCAGGCCGGGATGGGCGCCCATGTCGAAGGGGATCACCTGCACGGTGACGTGCGGGAGCTGGGACTGCTCGACCAGGTGCTCCAACTGCTCGCGCATCAGGGTGCGGTTGCCGACCACCCGGCGCAGAGCGGCCTCGTCCAGGACGGACCACAGGCGCAGCGGGTTGTCCGGGGCGGTGATTCGTTCCTGCCGGCGCAGCCGCACCTGGACACGCTTCTCGACCTCGGCGGCCGCGGTCTCCGGCAGCGCGCCCGCGATCAGCGCCTCCGCGTAGGTCCGGGTCTGCAGCAGACCGGGGACGACCTGAGGGTCGTACACCCGAAGGCTCGCCGCGTCCGTCTCCAGGCCGATGTAGACGCTGTACGGGATGTCACCGAACGAATGCCACCAGCCCTGCTGGCGGGAGTCCTTGGCCATTTGCATCAGCGAGTCGACGATCCGGTGGTCCTCCACCTCGTAGACCCCGCACAGATCGCGGACATCACGCTGGCTGATACTGCGCCGGCCGTTCTCCAGCCGACTGATCTTCGACTGCGACACCAGCAGCCGTTCCGCAACTTCCTCGGCTGTCATGCCCTTGAGCTCGCGAAGCCTGCGCAGCTCCTGGCCCAGCCGGCGCCGCCTGACGGTGGGATTGACATTGGACGCCACGGGACGTGCACCTCCGGCTGCGTGCCTTGATTGCCACTTTGCGTATCTGCTGCTGAGCAGACTGCCACCAAGGTGCTTCTTACCGCTGGGAAACGGTGGATATACGGCGGGTACGCGCCAGTTCGGACGCGGGTGGCGCCGGGTGGCGCGGCATGAAGGCGCCGCTACGCACGGCCGCGCGGGGCGGTGAGGCCGCGTCGTCGTCCGGACGTACGGCCTCATTGCCCCGCGCGGTCCAGCGGCTCCCGTACCGGGTCCGGGGGATGCGGTGCGGCGCTGATGTGCGTGGTGCGGTTGTGCGGCGGTTCGGTGGTGCTGCTCGTGTCGAGGGACTGCGGCTCAGTGGGCCACGACACGCGTCATGGAACCGCGACGCGGTTGCATCGGAACACCGCGGGCGGGTTCCGGTGCGGCCCTGCCACCGGGGGCGGCCTGGCGGCCGGCCGATGCCGGGCTGCGGCGCGGCTGGGCCGCCACGCCGTTCTGGACGTCCATCACGGCGTGCGCCACGAGGCCGCCCATGGGGTCGTGCCTGATCAGATCCCGTAGCCGGGAGCGGGACGAGCGTCCCTCATTACCCGGATACAGGTGCTTGCCGAGGCCGACCGCGTGCGCCAGTGCGGCGAGCGCCGCGGTCCGCGGGTCCGGCGGGACGCCGGTGCGGATCGCGGAGTCCAGCCGGGCCCTGATCTCCCGGCTGATCTCGGTCTGACTCGCCTGGTAGCGAGTCGTCGGCAATACCCCGCACATCTGGCCCGCCACGGCATGCACCATGCCGCACCGCTCCAGATGCGAGAGATAGGTCTGGCGCAGCCCCAGTCGTGGCCCGCCAATCCAGTGGACTGCCCGCACCGGGGCGCCGCGCCTTCGCAGCAACTCCAACGCGCAGTCCAGAGTCGGATCTCCAGTCGGCCGTGGGGACACCACGGCGATACGATCCCCGTCAGGGGCTATCCGTCCGGCCAGCGCCAGCTCCACTAGCTGTGCTCCGGCCAGACCAAGGTCGAGCGACTGCGGCTGTGCGGTGGTACCCGTGGTCGGGTCCAACGCCAGCAGCAGAAGCTCCTCCGGAAGTGTTCTGCGGCTCCTGCCCATCCATGCCTCCCCGCGTGGATGAATGACAGGGTGACCCCTCTCACATTGGTCTGTCGAGAGCGCGTGACCGGAATGTAGTGGAACCAGTAGGTATGTCGTTCTCGTCTACCGCAGGGGTTAAGCCCGCACACAGGACACTGGTACATGGTTCGGACAGGGGTAGGGATGCTGTGTCCGGGCGGCGATTCACGGTTCGGTACGCGCACGGAAGGCTCCGTGCGGCGCATGGAGGAGGCATCGGTGGCGGGCGAGTCCCCCGACAGGTCGAAGAAGCGCGAGTCGTCGGCAGAACCGACGTCGGGGAGCGCGGCTCCGGTTCCCGAAGCCAGAAGCGAGGCCGCGGATCCGCGCCTCGCGGTGGCACGGGACGCGGGGTCGTCCTCGTCGTCCGAGGCACGTGGTGGGGTGGATACGGCGACGAAGGTCTTCTCCGTACGAGACCTCCCGAAGGATGTGCGGGACGCCGCCGCGGGTGAGGGCGACAGCGACGGTGCGGCGGACTCCGCCGTGCCGGAGGACTCTTCCGGCGAGGACGCCGCGGACGCCGCCGGTGGCGAGGAGAACGCCGGGGGTGACGACCGGCTTCGGGCTGCTGTGGCCGCCTGGGTGGCCAGCGCGGACGAGGAGCCGTCGGAGGGGGACGCGGAGGCCGAGGGGGCGGTGACGTCCGAGGGCGACGAGGACGCCGACGGAGACGCGGCGACGTCCGAGGCCGCCGATGAGGGCGCGGAGGGCGGTGACGAGGCTGCGGGGGAGGTTGAGCCGGCTGCCGAGGCCGACGCCGAGCCGGACGCCGACGCCGAGACTGGCGTCGCCTCCCAGGGCGACGCGGACGCCGACGCTGATGCTGAGGCGGCTGACGCCGGGACCGAGGCCGGCAGTGAGGCAGGAGCCGCTTCCGGGGCTGACTCCGAGCTTGAGGGCGACGCGGATGCCGGCGGCGACGCGGAGGCTGAGGCGGAGGCCGACAGTGATGCCGGAGCCGATTCCGAGGCTGAAGCGGAGCCGGAGGGCGACGTCGACGCCGGGAGGCGTGCTGGCTCTGCGGGTGAGGCGGATGCCGACGCTGCCGCGGAGGCCGAGGCCGACAGTGAAGCCGGGGCCGATTCCGAGGCTGAGCCGGAGGCCAAGCCTGGTTCCGGGGCCGGCGCCGAGTCGGAGACCGACGTCGATGCCGAGACGGGTGCCGACTCCGAGGCCGATGTCGATGTCGACGCGGGGGCCGAGGCCGGCAGTGAGGCCGGGGCTGATTCCGTGGCTGACGCCGAGCCTGAGGGCGACGCCGATGGTGAGGCGCTGGCTGACTCCGAGGCTGAGCCTGACGCCGAGCCTGAAGGCGACGCCGACAGTCAGACCGCGGCCGACTCCGACTCCGAGCCCGTGGCTGACGCCGAGCCTGAGGGCGACGCCGACGATGACGCCGCGGCCGGCTCCGAGCCCGGGGCTGACGTCGAGCCTGAGGGCGATGCCGACGACGAGGCCGTGGCTGACTCCGAGCCCGAGGTCGAGCCGGAGGCTGACGCTGAGGCTGACGCCGGGTCCGTCGGCGATGACGACTCCGACGCCGGCGGCTCTCCCAAGGCCGACAAGCCCCCCGTAGACCAGCCCACCGCTGTCTTCAAGGCCGTACGGCCCTCCGCGCCCGCCGTCGATCAGCCGACCACCATGCTGAAGCTGGGTGGGGCGGCCAAGCCGGAGTCCAAGGACGCCGACAAGGCCGACAAGCCGGACGCAGGCCAGTCGCGCAAGCCCGTGGCCGACGTCGAGCGCACCAGTAGGTTCGTCGCGCTCAAGCCGCTGGACGAGCCGCGGCCCGCCAGGCCGGAGGCCACCTCGCCCGTGCCGCAGGTCGGGCCGGAGCGGACGACGCAGCAGCCGTTGCCGCCGAAGCCGCCGCTGGATCTGCTGGCGGAGCTGACGAACACGCCGCCGCCCCCGCAGACGCCGCTGCGCACGGCCGCGCGGCGGGTCAAGATCTGGACGCCGCTGGTCCTGCTGCTGGCGATTGTCTTCGGGGTCGTGCAGAGTGTGCGCCCGCTCCCGACGCCCACCCTCGACCTCACTGCGAAGGACGCCTTCACCTTCGAGGGCGGCAAGGTCGACATCCCGTGGCCCGCCGACGGACAGGCTGCCCTCAACGTCCAGGGCATCGGCACCTTCGGCAGCTCCGGCGACCAGAAGCCCGTCCCCATCGCCAGCGTCGCCAAGGTCATGACGGCGTACGTCATCCTCAAGGAGCACCCGCTCAAGAGCGGCGATGACGGTCCGAAGATCAAGATCGACCAGACCGCACAGGATCAGTCCGACGCCGGCCAGGAGTCCACCGTCGACGTCACCGCGGGCGACTCGATCACCCAGCGCGAGGCACTGGAAAGCATCCTCATCGCATCCGCGAACAACGTCGCCCGTCTCCTCGCCCGCTGGGACGCCGGCTCGGAGAAGGCGTTCGTGGAGAAGATGAACGCCGCGGCCGAGGACCTCGGCATGACCAACACGACGTACACCGATCCGTCCGGGCTCAACAACACCACTGTCAGCACCGCCGTGGACCAGGTGAAGCTCGCCGAGGCCGCCATGGGGGCACCCGCCTTCCGCGAGGTCGCCGCGATGATGTCCTACGACGACCACAAGGGCGTCAACCACTCGAACTGGAACCAGCTCGTCGGCAAGAACAACGTCGTCGGCATCAAGACCGGCACCACCACCTCCGCCCTCGGCAACCTCGTCTTCGCCGCGACGAAGGACATCGGCGGCGAGACCCGCACCATCATCGGCGCGGTCATCCGGCAGCCCGCCGGCGGCCCCGAGAACACCATCCTCAGCGCCGCACTCGACGGCGGCGACAAGCTGATCCGCGCTGCCCAGGACGCCCTGCAGGCCGCGACGATCATAAAGAAGGGGGAGGTCGTCGGTTACGTCGACGACGGCCTCGGCGGCCGCACCCCGGTCGTCGCCGCCAAGGACGTCACCGCCGTCGGCTGGTCCAGCCTGAAGGTCAGTCTGGACTTCGCCGCCGACGCCGTACCGCACACCGCGAAGGCCAGCACCAAGGTCGGCACGCTCACCGTCGGCGACGGCAGCACGGCCGGTGCCGTGAAGGTGCCCGTGGCGTTGCAGACCGACCTCAGCGAGCCGGGCTTCACGGACAAGCTGACGCGCCTCGCCTGATCCCGGGCGCGACGTTCCCAGCCGTCGCCCGCCGCTCGGCCCTCACCCGGGAGCCGAGCGGCGGGCCACGTGTTAGCGTCGCGAATCGGGGCAGGTCACCGCTCAGCGGACGCGCCGCGAAAGCCGCAGGGACGCGGCAGGCAACGCGCGGCGAACGGGACGCGTCCTGAACAGAACAGAAGACGGGACACGGGGAGTGCCTTCAGGTGGCCACTGCGGAGCCGACACGCGCAGACGAAGCCGATCCGGACCCGGGATCAGGCCCGCGAATACGCGTGCCCGCACCGCAGGCCGACACTGAGCCCAGCGGTGCGGCGGCGGCGCTCAAGCGTGCCGTCCTGACCCTCCGTGAACGGTTCCTGCGCCACCCCGTCCTGTCCGTCGCCGCCCTCTCCGGCGCCCTGCACGTCGTTTGGTTCTTCACGTTCGCGAACAGTGGCGGCGACCTCGCGGCACAGGACGCCTGGGCCGAGTTCGTCGGCCGGCACCCGGACTCGGCGTACAACCTCGCCTGGTATGGCGGTATGCACCCGGTGTCGTACAGCGTGGTGTCGCCGTATCTGATGTCCGTCTTCGGCGTCCGTACGTCGATGATGATCGCGGGGACGATCTCGGCCGGCCTGCTGACGCTGATCCTGCTGCGCAGCCGGTCCGTGAAGAACCCCTTGTGGGCCGCGCTCGCGGGAGTGTTCGCGTTCCTGTGCAATGCCGCGTCGGGGCGGGTGACCTTCGGGCTGGGCACGGTGTTCGCGCTGGGTGCGGTCGCGGTGGTGTTCTGCTGGCCGTACCGCTGGCGCTACAAACGCTGGGCGAAGGCGCTGTGCGCGGCCCCGCTGGCCGCGCTCGCCACCATGGCGTCGCCGGTCGCGGGCCTGTTCGTGGGCCTGGTGGCGGTGGCACTGTTCCTGCAGAAGCGCCGGCCGGGCGCCTGGGCGCTGGGGCTCGCGCCCGCGGCCGTGGTCGCCGTCTCCGCCTGGCTGTTCCCCTTCTCCGGCACCCAGCCGATGTCCGTCGGCTCGGCCTCGCTGCCGCTGCTGTACTCGGTGTTCGTCCTCGCCGCCGTACCGCGCGAGTGGAAGACCGTACGGATCACGGCCGCCGTGTACGGCCTCTCGGTCCTGCTGGTGTGGCTGATCAGCTCGCAGATCGGCTCCAACATCACCCGGCTGCCGATGCTGTTCGCGGGGGTGGCACTCGTCGCCGCGCTGCCGTTCACGGTGCCGCGCTCCCGCAAGTGGTACGCGCTCGTCGTGGTCATCGTCGGCTTCAACGCGTGGATCGGCTTCAAGTCCGTGGACGACGTCGTGAACACGACCCCGACCGCCTCCTGGGCCCGCGAGCTGGCGCCGCTCGTCAACGAACTCCAGGAGGTCGGCGCCGAGAAGGGCCGCGTCGAGGTGGTCCCGGCCAGCTCCCACCGCGAGGCCTCCGCGCTCGCCCCCTACGTCAACCTGGCCCGCGGCTGGAACCGCCAGGCCGACATGGGACGCAACCCCCTCTTCTACGACGACACCCTCAACTCCGCGAACTACTACGAGTGGCTCAGGCGCTGGGCCGTCCACTTCGTCGTGCTGCCCAAGGGCAAGGCGGACGGCGACGGCGGTGAGCGCGAGCGGGAGCTGGTCCAGCGCGGCATGCCGTATCTGAAGCAGATCTGGGGCGATGCCAACTGGCAGCTGTTCCGCGTCACCGATCCGACGCCGCTCGCCGAGCCCAACGCCGTCGTCGAGCGCATCGAGCAGACCGAGCTGAGGATGAGGGTCACCGTGCCGGGCCGCATCCTCGTCCGCATCCCGTACTCGCCGTGGCTGAGCATCGTCGACGCCGAGGGCAAGAAGCTCAAGCCCCCGCAGGAGACGGAGGCCTCCAAGGACCGCCCCGACGGCACTCCGAAGTCGTACGACAATGTCAACGGCTGCCTGATGGAGGCCGAGGAGGACGCGGACGGCGACAAGTGGACGGTCCTGCTGGCGCCGAAGGCGGGGACCTACCGGCTGGGAGCGCCGTACGGGGTGCCGCGCGGGACGCCGTGCCCGGAGGAGCTGAGGTAGTCAGCGGAGCCGTACCGGAAAGGCGATGTCGCACGCCGGATCCTCCGCCCCCGCCGCATCCCAGTCGGCGAAGTACACCTCACGGCAAGGGCCCGCCTGCTCCAGCCCCTGCGCCGCGATCCACTCCTCCACCGCCTCGAACGCGGCGATGATCTGCGGGTGGGCCACCTGCGCCTTGGTGATCCGGGTGTAGGCGAACCGCTGTGCGGGATCCACCCGGACCCGGGTCTCCCAGGCCTTCCCGTGTGCCTCGGCCCATGCCCGGGCCGCGGCTTCGTCGGCGACGGGGACGCAGGCCTCGGCGGGCCCGTCGCTCTCCATCGACACCTCGGAGTGGTACACGACGAACGGCGGTGCCGTGATGCCCCCGCACTCCCGTGAGGCCGTCTCCAGGCGCCCCAGCGAGGCCCCGATCCACGCCGGCAGCTCGTCCGCCAGCGTGTGCCTGGTCTCGGTGATCACCACCTGTGCCGGTACGTCCACCGTCTCGACCTCGAACTTCCCGTACATCTCGGAGCTCCTCCCCGACAGTCGTGCACGGAGGTACGTGGCGAGCGTCCGCTGTCCGGCCATCCGCGCCTCTACGTCCGCCCAGTACGCGGCGAGCAGCCGCGCGGCCTCGTCCCCGTCGGCCGCCTCGACGATCTCGGCGATCCGGGCGAGCGGCATGTCCAACTGCCGCAGCAGGGCCACGAGCCGGGCGCGTTCAGCCTGGTCGGCGAGGTAGTAGCGGTAGCCGCTGGCCTCGTCCACATGGGCCGGGGTCAGCAGTCCGAGCCGGTCGTACAGCCGCAGGGCCTTGGCCGAGAGCCGGGCCTTGGCGGCGAACGCCCCGATGGTGAGCAGGTTGTCGTCCACCACGTCAGCCCCTCTTTTGGTCGGCGCGCCCCTTCGGCTCGCTCATCCTCCGTCACCGGGCGCCTTCCGCCCGGTGACAAGGACGCTCACCCTTGCCCCAAGGGCAAGGTCAAGAACCCGCTAGCCCAGCTGTGCCTCCACCGCCGCCACGACCTCCGCCGACTCCGGCTCGGTCTGCGGCGAGAAGCGGGCGGCGACCTCGCCGTCCCGGCCGATCAGGAACTTCTCGAAGTTCCAGCGGATGTCGCCGGTGTGCCCCTCGGCGTCGGCGAAGCCGGTCAGGCGCTGGTACAGCGCATGCCGTCCGTCCCCGTTGACCTCGACCTTCTCGGTCATCGGGAAGGTCACGCCGTACGTCGCCGAGCAGAACTCGGCGATCTCCTCGGAGCTGCCGGGCTCCTGGCCCATGAACTGGTTGCAGGGCACGCCGAGCACGGTGAAGCCCTGCGCGGCATAACGCTCCTGGAGCCGCTCCAGGCCCGCGTACTGCGGGGTCAGCCCGCACTTGGAGGCCACGTTCACGATGAGGACGGCCTTGCCCTTGTACTGGCCGAGGTCCGCCGCACCGCCCTGAAGCGCATCGATGTTCACGTCGAGTACGGAGTTGCCGGTGGTGTCAGTAGTCATAAGCGGATGCTAACTCCGGTAGGTGTCGGCACCGTTCTGAGCCTCGACGAGAACCTGCCCCGCCGCCGTCCGCGAGTACAGCACCGACCGCCCCGCCCTGCGTCGCTCCACCAGCCCCGCGTCCAGCAGGATCTTCACATGGCGGCCGACCGAGCCGAGGCCCTGGCCGGTCAGGGCGACGAGCTGGGTCGTGCTCAGCGGGGAGTCCAGCAGGAAGAGCAGCGCGGCTCGCGCGGTGCCGAGCAGCGCGCCGAGGCTCGCGGGCGGGGGCCTGTCCGATACGTCGGCCAGGGCGCCCGTGCACGGATAGATCACCGCGTATCGGCGCTCGGGTTCCGCCCAGGACACCCAGCCCGCCTTCGGAGTCACCGGCACGAACACCAGCTCCGCGCCGGAGATCTCGCGGGGCGGATATTCGTGCAGGTTGACCTGGAACCGGCTGTCGCCGAGCCAGCGTGTCCCGGGCCGCAGTCCGTCCAGTACGGCTGCCCAGCCGCCCCGGCTCACCTGGGCGAGCCGGGCGATCACATCGGCCTCCAGGATGCGTCGGCGCCGGGGCCAGTACGGCCGTACGGTCTCGGTCCAGACGTAGGACAGGAGGTCGGCCGCGCGGTCGGGCAGGTCGTCGCGGTCGAGCGCGGCGGGGAGGGGACCGGTGAGGGAGACCTTCAGGTGCGCGCGGGCGTCCTCCGGGCGGGCCGCGCGGACGCGGGCGAGGCCCTCCTCGAAGGTCTCGCCGTCGCGCGGGGTGGGGGTGAGGAAGTCGGCGATCCAGCTGCGGCCGAGTCCGGAGCGGACGAGGAGTGCGGTGACGGGGTCCAACTGCTGCCGGTAGGCCGGGAGATGGGCTTGCAGCCAGTCCCGTTCGCCGGGGTGCGCGGCCGTGCCCGCGTGCAGCAGCTTCAGGCTCGCGAAGGTCTCGGCGAGCGGGGAGAGGACGAAGCGGCTGCGGGCGAGGGTGTCGGCGTTGATCTGCCACCAGCCCATGGACGTATGCCACCTTTCGCGTCTGCGCGAAACAATAACTCCCGCGTCCTGGGCGCCCGAGACTCCGCGCATGACCAACAGCTACAAGTCCCTGTTCCGGACACCGGAGTTCACTCCGCTCTTCCTCACCTCCGCCGCGAATGCCGGCGCCCGGACGGTGGGCGGGCTGGCGCTCGGCACGCTCGTGTACCGGGCGACCGAGTCGCCGCTGCTGTCGGCGGTGAGCATGTTCGGCCCGTCGCTGGCGCAGGTGCTGGGCGCGACGCTGCTGCTGTCGGGCGCGGACCGGCTGCCGCCGAGGGCGACGCTGGCGGGGATCTCGGTCGCCTTCGCGGTGGGTACGGCGGTGCCGGCGGTACCGGGGCTGCCGATCTGGGCGGTCTTCGTCGTCGTACTCGTGCAGGGGCTGATCGCGTCGCTGGGCGGGGGAGTCCGCTGGGGGCTGCTGAACGAGATCCTGGCCAAGGACGGCTATCTGCTGGGGCGTTCGGTCTTCAACATGATGAACGGGCTCATGCAGATCACCGGATACGCGGCGGGTGGCGTCCTGCTGACGGTGCTGTCCCCACGGTCGGCGCTGCTGCTCTCGGCGGCGCTGTACGCCCTGGCCGCGGTCGGGGTCCGGCTGGGTCTGACGGCCAGGCCGCCCCGCTCGTCGGGCCGGCCCTCGGTGACGGCGACCTGGCGCACGAACGCCCTGCTGTGGTCGTCCCGCCCACGCCGGTACGTCTTTCTGGCCCTGTGGATTCCCAACGGCCTGGTGGTCGGCTGCGAGTCGCTGTTCGTCTCCTACGAACCCGCCGACGCGGGCACCCTGTTCGCCTGCGCGGCGCTGGGGATGTTCGTCGGGGACGTGACGGTCGGCCGGCTGCTGCCGCGGCGGGTGCGGGGGCGGCTCGGGGTGCCGCTGCTGGTGCTGCTGGCGTTGCCGTACGCCTTCTTCGCGCTGCGTCCGGCCGTCCCGCTCGCGGCGGTCGCGGTGGCCGTGGCCTCGGTGGGCTTCGGCGCGAGTCTGGTGCAGCAGGAGCGGCTGATGTCCCTCACGCCGGACGAACTGGCGGGCCACGCCCTGGGGTTGCACTCCGCCGGGATGCTCACGATGCAGGGGGTGGGCGCGGCGCTGGCCGGGTCCGTGGCCCAACTGACCTCTCCCGCAACCGCGATGACGGTCATGGCGCTGGCGTCGCTCGGGGTGACGGCGGCACTGGCGCCCGGGTTGCGGGAGAGGCGTGAGCGCTACGACTTGCGCCCCACCCCGCAGTAGGCGTCGACGACGACCGGTTCACCGGACTCCGTGCGCCACTCGGTGACCTGGACGACGCCGGGCTCCACGAGTTCGAGGCCGTCGAAGAACCCGGCGATCTCATCCACGCTGCGTACGTAGTACGGCACCGCGCCGCTCGCGTTGTACGCCGCCGACGCGGCGATCATGCCCTCGCTGGTGGCGGTGCTGTCGCTGATCACCAGGTAGCTGCCCGCCGGCAGGCCCGCCATGAGCTCACGCACCAGCCCGCGTGCCCGCTCGTACTCGGCGACATGGCCGAGGGTGTTGAGGATCATCAGGGCGACCGGCTGGGAGAAGTCGAGCGTGCCCGCGGCGGCCTCCAGGACGGCCTTCGGGTCGTACAGGTCGGCGTCCAGATACGCGGTCCTGCCCTCGGGTGTGCTGGTGAGCAGGGCGTTGGCGTGGGTCAGCACGATCGGGTCGTTGTCGACGTACACGATCCGGGCGTCCGGTGCCACGCGCTGGGCCACCTCGTGCGTGTTGTCGGCGGTGGGCAGCCCGGTGCCGATGTCCAGGAACTGCCGTATGCCCTGCTCACCGGCGAGGTGGCGGACGGCACGCCCCAGGAAGTGCCGGCTGGTGACCGCCACGTCGACGAGGCCGGGGAAGATCTCCTTGATCTGGTCCCCGATCTCCCGGTCGACCGGGTAGTGGTCCTTGCCGCCGACGAAGTAGTTCCAGAACCTGGCCGAATGCGGCTTGGTCGTGTCGATCCGGTTGCGTATCTCCGCGGCGGTGGCGACGTCGGGGGTGGAGTCCGACACGGCAGAGCCTCCTGGTCATGGGTGTGGGTGATCGGGACACCAACTTAGGCCAACGCGGCGTGATGGCAGGCGTGTTCGGGAAGCGCGTTCGGGAAAGCGCTTGCACACTGTCTTGACGTGTCCCTGCCCTCGTGGGTTTATGGGAGCGCTCCCACGTTTCTGTCGATGCTCAAGTTGCTCACGCTCATTCATTCACCTGGAGTCGCAGTGAGAACTACGAGAAGCAGCACGAAGAGCGCAAAGAGTCCCGTCACCGCGTTACTCACCCTCCTGATGGGGCTGGTCGTCCTCGGCGCCCTGGCCGCGGCGCCCGCCCACGCGGAGCCGCCCAGCGCCCGGGCCACCGGCCTCCACATCAGCGACGGCCGTCTGCTCGAAGGCAACGGCAACGACTTCGTCATGCGCGGCGTGAACCACGCCCACACCTGGTACCCCGGCGAGACGCAGTCCCTGGCGGACATCAAGGCGTTCGGCGCCAACACCGTCCGGGTCGTCCTCTCCAACGGCCACCGCTGGACGCGCAACAGCGCCGCGGACGTGGCCGCGGTCGTCGCCGACTGCAAGGCCAACCGGCTGATCTGCGTGCTGGAGGTGCACGACACCACCGGCTACGGCGAGGAGGCCGCGGCCGCCACGCTCGACTCGGCGGCCGACTACTGGATCGGCCTGAAAGACGTCCTGGCCGGCCAGGAGAACTACGTCATCATCAACATCGGCAACGAGCCCTGGGGCAACACCAACCCCGCAGGCTGGACCGCCCCGACCGTCGCCGCCGTACAGAAGCTGCGCTCCGCCGGATTCGAGCACACGATCATGGTGGACGCGCCCAACTGGGGCCAGGACTGGCAGGGCGTGATGCGCGCGAATGCCCAGACCGTGTACGACGCCGACCCCACCGGCAACCTGATCTTCTCCATCCACATGTACAGCGTCTTCGACACGGCACAGGAGATCACCGACTACCTGAACGCCTTCGTGACGGCCCGACTGCCCATCCTGATAGGCGAGTTCGGCGGGCCGCCCGACCAGTACGGCGACCCCGACGAGGACACGATGATGGCCGCGGCCGAACAACTCGACCTCGGCTATCTGGCCTGGTCCTGGAGCGGCAACACCGACCCGATCCTCGACCTGGCGATCGACTTCGACCCGGCTCGGCTCAGCTCCTGGGGCCAGCGCGTCTTCCACGGCGCGAACGGCATCGTCCAGACGTCGAAGGAGGCCACGATCTTCGGCGGCACGGCGCCCGACACCCAGGCCCCGACGGCTCCCGGCACCCCGACGGCGTCCTCCGTGACCTCCACGTCGGCCACCCTCACCTGGCCCGCCGCCACGGACAACTTCGCCGTCACCGCGTACGACGTCGTCCGGGTCGCGGGAACCTCCGATGAGACGGTCGCTGCCTCCACCACGAACACCGTCACCCTGACCGGTCTCACCCCCGACACGACGTACACCTTCGCCGTCCACGCCCGCGACGCCGCCGGCAACCGCTCGGCACGCTCGGCGACGGTGAGCGTCACGACGGACGAGGCGACGGGGGTGGGCTGCTCAGTGGGCTACCGGGCGGTCAACGAGTGGCCGGGCGGCTTCCAGGGCGAGATCGTGATCCGCAACACCGGCACGACGCCCCTGAGCGGGTGGAGCCTGGCCTTCACGTTCGCCGACGGGCAGACCGTCACCAACATGTGGGGCGGAACGGCGACTCAGAACGCGGGCGCGGTGACGGTTTCGCCCGCGTCGTACACGTCCACCATCCCGGCGGCGGGTTCGGTGACGGTCGGGTTCACGGGGAGCAGGGGGGCCACGAATACGGCGCCGGTGTCCTTCAGGCTCGATGGGGCGGTCTGCGCCGGAGCCTGACCCCTGAGGGTGGAGCGCAGCGAGCGTCAGCCGCCCGCACCTCGCCGGTGATCGGGCAGGGCGCGGATCTCGTCGCCGAGGTCGTTGGAGAGGACATCGTGGCCTCGGGCGAAGCTCTTGAGTGTCGCCGGGCCCGAGTCCCGGTCGGCCCTCGAGGCATAGCAGACCTCCATCTGCCGGCACTGCTGACAGAACAGACTGGCCACGAAGGGGGAGAGGGAGACCGGGCCCTCGGGGCTCAGCACGTAGACCATGCCGTCGGCCACCGGCTCGGTCCACGTGAACTCCCGGCGTTCGAAGTCCGGGTGGTCGCCCATCACATGGTGGGCGACCACGTCGAACGTGTGTGATCGCGGCCGGTAAGCGCAGGAGACGGTGAGCAGCCAGGGCGTCCGCGTCAGGAACTCGGCCTGTCCCAGAGCCTTTTCGAGATGGGGAACGCGCTCTGCCACCCGAAGGGCGGACTCGTCGACGCTCTGGGGCCGGTCACCGTGCGCGGCACGATTCCGTTCCCCGCGCAACGCGTTGAGGTGGCCGACCAGGGCCGGGGCCTCCGGTTCGTCGTGCAATGCCTCCCGGAGTCCGGGAACGACATCGGGGCGGTCCGCGGCGAGCCGGCGCAGACCATCGAGCCAGTTGGTCCATGTGCCGAACGTGGCACCTCCCCCGGAGAGAAAGGCGCTGCGGAGCGCGGACAGGTTGCGCAGGCCCACTCCCTGACCCGGGCCGTCCGTCCCCCGCAGCAGGGCGGCCGCCGTCACGCTGACGCAGATCGCGAGAATCTCGGCGGCATCGAGCAGCGCCTCGTACTGATCCTTGCCGGTGTGCGCTTGCTGGAGGGTGCGAACGGCACGGGCCACGGGGTGGGGCATCGTGTTCCGTGCGGCTGCCAGCACGTCTGAGGAGGACGGGGACGCGCTGCCCGCGCCAGGGGCGGGCCGCCGGGGGCGTGATGGTGGGGCGGGTGGTTGTGGGGGCGGTGCCTGGACAGGCGGGGAAGGCCGTGCGGCAGGCGTGGTGGGGGTGGTGTCCCGGACCGAAGGGCGCGGTGTCCCGACGGCGGGCGGTGGTGCGCCGTAGTTCCTGCGCCACAGCCAGCGCCGGACGAGCAACCGGAGCCAGGTTGGAAACACCCCGAAAAGGACGACGAACGTCAGCACAGCGAGCAGCGTGTCCAGCCAGACGGGCAGCGAGCTGGGCTGATCGCTGTTGGGAATGGCGGCAGCCGTGATGCCCCCCAGTTCATGGTCATCCAGAACGCCCAGTCACGATGGACCGGACTGTCGTACAGCGCCAGCACAGCATTGCGCCGCTTGGCGCGAGGCGTCGGCGGTGCAGGCGACGGAAACCTGGCGTCATGAGTCATGCGCGTATGGTGCCCTGGGCAACGCCCACCACAACCAGCTTTCTGTGCACACCGGTTGACGCGGCTCCCGACCGCTCCCGGTCTTCGGCGGCTCAGCGCTGAAGCCGCCCAGGCGATCCAGATCCCCTGCTCACCCCGGAGCCTCCGCCCCGCTCCGCGCATCATCAGAATTTCATGAGCATTGCAGCGTCTGCCGCCACGGTTTGCAGGTGCGGGCGGCGGCCGTGTGCGGAGGGAATGGCCGCCGCCCGTTCGAGAAGCGCAGGTCCCTTCCGAGACCGGGACCTGGTCCGCGTACGCCCGGGTCCGCCCCGGCCGCATCTTCGCCGACGACCGGGTGTCGGCCGGGTTGCCGAGCCTGGCGGAGGCGGTGCGGGCGGTGGTGGACCATGCGCGGTACGGGAATGCGCCGCTCGTGTCTACTCGTCGTCCCCGACCCGCACGACCGCCAGCGTGATGTTGTCGGGGCCGCCGGCCTCGATCGCGGCCTTCCACAGTTCGAACGCGGCCCGTCCGTCGTCGTGTTCCCGCATCACCTTGTCGAGAACGTCGGTCGGCACCGGGTCGGTCAGGCCGTCCGTGCAGATGAGGTAGCGGTCGCCGGGTGACAGGGGCAGGGACGTCACATGGGGGTGGATGGCGCGGTAGGTCGGGCTGCCGCCCAGGCACTGGGTGACGAGGGACGTGGTGCGCTGCCCGGGTTCGAGTGGCCCGCTGTCGTCGACGCTCACCTGACGCAGCCCGTCGGGGGAGGCGGCGAAGACGCGACTGTCGCCCACGTTGAACACGAGCAGCGAATCGGCCTGTACGACGGCGCCGGCCACCGTCGTTCCCATCGTGGCGAGTTCGCCGCCCTCGTCGCCGCCGGCCGCCTCGTACACGGCGCGATTGCAGGCGCTCAGGGCGCTGCGTACGGCGTCCTCGTCGCTCAGTGCCGCACCGACCGCCGCGAGTCGGCGTACGACCAGAGAGCTGGCCACCTCGCCGCCGGGATGCCCGCCGAGTCCGTCGGCGACGGCGACGACGAGCGGTGTGCCCAGTGGGAAGGCCAGGGTCTGCGGATTCTCGGTGACCGTGGCACACAGGGTCCACGGGCCGACGACGAGACTGTCCTCGTTGCGGTCCCTGAGCAGCCCGGGATGACTCAGCGCACTCACGGCGACGTACGGCATACGACACCGTCACCGCCCGCCGTGTCCACCGCTGTCCTGTCGCTCACTGCTCCCGTTCCACGTACTCCTTGAAGGACTCCAGGTCACTGCGGACGAGCCGCTCGATCGCGTTCGCCTGCGCGAATCCCTTCGGCCCGCCGAAGATCTCCCTGATGGTGCCGGGATCGTACTCGACCCGCGCCTGAACCCGGGTGTGGTCCTGGTCGATCGGCTGCAGCGAGAAGGAACCCGTCAGCTCCGCGGCACCCGTGGTGTGCCACTCCATCACACGTTCGTCGCCGTGGTCGGAGACCTCGGCCGCGAGCTCCCGGGCCCGCCCGCCGGCGTCGACGTCGAGATGTGCCCGCCCCTCTGCCTCCGGACGGGCGCCCCGCACTCCCGCCACGAAGCGCGGATAGTCCTCCACCCGGTGCAGCCTGTCCCAGGCCCTGTCCACCGGGACGCCGACATCGATGTGCTCTTCGAGGGTGCTCATGGCCCACCTCCGGGTTCGGCTCATGACGCACGGTCTTTGTGTCTCCAGTGTGCGCCCGGCTTGGGGCTGTCCGGGTGCTTCCCTACTGGATCGCAGATCACGGCGCGTCGCTGGGTTTCTATGGTCATTTTTCATACTAATCTCCCGTAACTGTACGAAGTCGATCTGTCGCGGATCGCACACACCACACCTCACTTCCGGAGATGACATGCACAAGCTTCACAAGGCTGCCGTCGTGGTCGTCGCTCTCGGCAGCGTCGGCATCCTCAGCGCAGGCACCGCCACCGCCAACGGTAAGGACGGGCACGGCGGCAAGAGCGTCATGCAGAGCTCGCACTGCAAGTCGCACGACCTGAACGTCGACGTCCTCGGCCAGGTCGGCATCCTCAACGGCGTACTGGGCAACGCGCTCAACGGCGAGGGCAACTCGGGCGGCCAGGACACCCACGTGGGCTCGACGATGGGCTGCGACAACAGCGCCTTCTAAGCCGCGCCTCTTCGGTGGAGTAGGGGGCACGCGAAACCCCAGGGGCCTGATCCGCTTCCCGGATCAGGCCCCTGAACCGTGCCGCCTGCGGCGCGAGAGGCGTTGCCCGTCAGCGGGTGAGCAACAACGCGTCGCCCACCGCCCGCTCGGTGCCGTCGGACGGCGAGTTGATCACCTTGCCGTTCACCACCGTGGTGACCGAACCACCGCCGTCGAGGGCCATGGCGCGCACCGCACCGAGCGACTTCATCAGCTCCGCCCCTTCGCCCAGGCCGAATCCGTCGCTGTAGCCGGGCTGGCGGCCGTCCGCGGTCACCAGGAGCACACGGCCCTGCCGGTCGACGCCCAGGAGCATGCGCGGGTTGCGCTTGATGCCCCAGGTGTACGCGAAGGACGCGTCGCCGATCCGCTCGATGCCGTCGGCTGCGTAGTTCACCGCGACCTTTCCGTCGCGCACCAGCTCGGGGCCGCCGTTGACGATGTCGTCCCGCGGGCCGAGTGCGAGCTCGTGGCCGCGCTCGTCCAGGATCCGCTGCCGTACCTTCAGTTGGCTGCCCGGCGTCGCGTGCGTACGCAGCCAGGAGGCTCCTTCGCCGATGCCGGCCAGGACGCTGCCGCCCTCCGGCACCGTGCCGCCGCGCGGACGCACCTCCCGCACCCGGCCGCTCGCGTCGAGCACTGCCTCGACGCCGTCACCGGCCGGCGTGCTCGCGCCCAACTCGTCGGTGAATTCGACGATCTCGTCGGGATCGGTGCAGGTCACATCGTGCTGCGGCACCTCGGTCGGGGAGTCGCCGCCGACGCCACCGCAGTTGCGGACCAGGCCGGGCACGCGGTTGATGCCGTCCACGATGACGGACGCCGCGCCCGCTCGGACCGTGAGCTGCGTGCGGAGCTTCTTGAACTCCGGGCGCAGACCGTCGCCGCGCAGCACCGCCGCGATCCGGCCGTTGGTCGCCGCGCTCTGCAGTTCCCCGTCGTACGCGGCGATACCGGCAGAGGCGCCCGGCACGCCGTCCTTGCCCTCCATGACGAAGAAGCCCGCGTTGACGCCGAGCAGAGTGTCGTCGCCGGCGGCCATGTCGCTCACCTTCTCCCGGCCGGCGACACCCGTGCCGTACGTGGCGTCCAGCGCGCCGCCATAGCGCTTCGGGTCGATGACCACCACCTTGACCTGGGCGAGACCGGTGCCGGGCACACCGTCTGCGCCGGTCCACTCGCTGATCGCGTCGAACCCCGCGTCCGCGAGGACCTGACGCTGCGCGTCGGCCTCGGTCCGGGCGGCGTACTCCCCGACCCGGACCCGCACACCGACCAGCCCCGTGCGGTCCGAACCCCGCGGCCACTCGACCCGCTCACTACGAGCGCCGAACCCGGCGCCACGCAGCCGCTCCGCCAGTGCCTGAGCGCCCTGCTCGGTCGCGAGGTGAGAGCCGTTGGCGCGCACCGTGACCGTCCAGTGGTCCGCACCGGGACGGCCCGAGATCTTCCCCTGGTACAGATCGACTCCGGAGGCGAGGCGGTCGTGCTGCCAGTCGGCGATCGGCCGAGGAACGGCTGTCGCTGAAGCGGCGAGTGCGGGGTCGTCGTGCTGGTCGACAACAGCACCGGGGGCGACAAGTCCCGCCGTGGCGACGGCAACCACCGACGCCTTCACGGCAACTCGGAACGAACGGCGTGCGAGGGCCACAGGCACTCCTAGGTCGCGGACGAGCATCGCGTGCACCGCTGACTCACAGGTGCAACTCCTTGCGAGCGAACGCGATTTCTCGAGCAACGACTGAACCCATGAGTGAATGCCGGAGGTCCGACCAGTGAACTTGCTTCAGGCCGGCCATGGGTCCGTCGTACTCGCCGTATTTCTGGGGCTGCGTCGTCAGCCGTGGGGCCGCCCCGTCAAGGAGGCGAGCCCGTCCTCCAGGCCCTGACGGAACGCGGACCGCCGCTTCTCCGGCATGTCGAGCAGCAACCGGTCCTCCAGCTTCTGCACCGCCGGCGCGCACGCCGCCAGCAGTTCCTCCCCCTCCCGCGTCAGCCGGGCCTCCATGATCCGCCGGTTCCCCGGGGCATGGGCGCGCTCGATCAGCCCGCGCTCCTCCAGCGCGCGCACGATCTCGTGCATCGTCTGGGGTCTGACGAAGGAGCGGCGGGCCAACTGGGCGGAGGAGAGCCTGCCTCGGTGCTGAAGCACGGTCAGGGCCGTGTACTGGAACGTCGTGAGCCCGTACGGCCGCAGGGCCTCGTCCATGAAGGAACGGATGGCCAGTTCGAGTTGCTTGACGAGATAGATCGTCAGCGGGCCCTTGTGGCCCTCGGGGTCCGGATCGGGATCCGCACCCGGAGCCGGACCCGGAGTCGGATCCCGATCGGCTGCCTCCGCCATCGTGCGCACCTCTTGGTCGGTCGTCGGGGAGGTCGGTCGAGGCCGTCATCGAGGTCGGACGACCGGTGTCTTCACCCGATAGCCGACAGGTAGGAGTTCCAGGTCACGTCGGCGAGCCACGGTACCCCACAGCCCATGGGGCATCCACAGCGTCATCCCGATGGCGAGGGCACCGAGCCCGATCAGGTACCAAGTGCCTCCGTTGGCCCCGAACCAGTCCTGCACCAGGAAGAACACGATCGCTCCGATGATCGGTCCCTCGAAGGTGCCGAGGCCGCCGATGACCACCATGAAGATCATGTACGCGGACCAGTGGACCCCGAAGATGGAGTCCGGCTGCACCCGCAGGGTGCTCGCGAGGGTGAGTCCACCGGCCGCGGCACCGCCCACCGCCGCCAGGACGAAGACCAGCCGTTTCGCCGAGGTGACCCGTACCCCGACGGACGCCGCGCCGACCGGGTCGTCGCGGATCGCCTCCAGCGAAGCCCCCAGCCTGCTGCGCAGCAGCACGAACACGGCCAGCAGCAGCGCACTCATCAGCGCCAGAGCGAGCCAGTACACCTGGGCCTGCCGCACCGCCGGATCGGTGGCCGACAGATCGGTGAGCGAGCGGCCGGAACCGCCCCCCAGCGAAGGCGTGTTCACCACGACCAGCCGGAAGAACTCCGCGATCGCCCACATGCCGATCGCGAACTGCCCGCCGGTGAGCCGGAACGCGAGCAGTGAGGTGGGTACGGCGACGGCACCCGCGAGCAGGGCCGCCAGGACGACCGCGAGAAAGGGGCTGACGCCTCGGTCGACGAAGAGGAACACTCCGTAGGCGCCGAGGCCGATGAAGCCCTGCTGGCCGACGGAGACCAGACCGGCGTAGCCCGCCAGCGCGTTCCACATGGCCGCGATGATGACGAGGACGAACAGGGTCGTCAGCTTCGCGGTCGCTTCGGGCGCGAAGACGAAGGGCGCGAAGGCCAGGGCGAGCAGCAGGGCGGCCAGGGCACCGGACGCCGTGCGGGAGACGGGGGTCCACCGGTGGATGGTGGCGGTGGCGGGGGGCATCGGTGCTGCGGTGGTCACCGGTGATGCGGTGGTCATGTGCGGCTCCTTCTCATGCCGAGCAGGCCCTGCGGACGGAAGGCCAGGACCGCGAGGAACACCGCGTGTCCGGCGATGATGGAGAAGCGCGGATCCACCTGCGCGCCGACCGTCTGGGCGACGCCGAGGACCATGCCCCCGACGAGCGTCCCCCACAGGGAACCGAGCCCTCCGATCACGACGACCTCGAAGGCGAACAGCAGCTGGGTCGGCCCCATGGACGGGCTGAACGACGACCGCATCGCGAAGAACGCTCCCGCGAGACCCGCGGTCGCGACGGCGATGGCGGCGGCCCGGGCGTACACCCGGCGGCTGTCGATCCCGACCAGTTCGGCCGTGTCCGCGTCGGCGGCGGTGGCGCGGATCGCCCGGCCGATTCCCGTACGGGCGAGCAGCAGTTGCAGCCCGCCGAGCAGCGCGACCGCCACCGCCACGGTGAGCAGGCCGAGGTACGGGATGCTCACCGACGATCCGAGCTGGAGACCGGCCGTGGACACCGAACCGACGTCCAGGGAGCGGGAGTCGGCGCTGAAGGTCTCCAGCAGTACGTTCTGCAGCACGATGGCGAGACCGAAGGTGGCCAGCATCGACGACATCTCGCCGGTGCGCAGCGCCCTGCTGAGGATGCCCCGCTGCAACGCCACTCCGACCAGGCCCATCACGGGCAGGACCAGCAGTACCGCGAAGAACGGGCTGATTCCGACGGCGGCGGCCAGCACCGCGACCAGGAACGCGCCGAGGACCGCGAGGTCGCCGTGGCTCAGGTTGACGGTCCGCATCACGCCGAACATCAGGGAGAGGCCGCAGGCGAAGAGCGCGTAGACACCGCCGAGCATGACGCCCTGCACGATGGCGTTGATCCAGTTCATGCCGGCTCCTCCTGCACGGTTGCGGCTGCGGCGCGGCTCAGCCCGAAGTACGCCCCGACGACCTGTTCGCGGGTGACCTTGCCTGCGGCTTCGTCCAGGACGACGCGGCCTTCGAGCATGCACAGCACGCGCCGGGCCACCCCCAGGGCGCGGCCGAGGTCCTGCTCCACCAGCAGCACCGTCGTACCGCCGGAGAGGACGGTGCCGAGTGAGTCGTAGAGGGTGTCGACCATGATGGGCGCGAGGCCCAGCGAGACCTCGTCCAGCAGCAGCAGCCGGGGGTTGGTCATCAGCGCCCTGCCGATGGCCACGGCCTGCTGCTCGCCGCCCGACAGGTTGCCTGCGCGCCGCTTCAGCAGCCCGTCGAGCAGCGGGAAGGCGGCCACGACGGCTGCCAGATCCCATGGTCCGGGGCGCCGTACCCGGGACGCGACGAGCAGGTTCTCCTCCACGGTGAGGTCGGCGAAGAGCCGCCGCCCCTCCGGGACCAGTGCGATCCCGGCGGCTACACGGTCGTGGGCCCGTCGGGCCGTCACATCCACACCGTCCAGGCCGATACGGCCCTCGGCCGGCTGGTGTGCTCCGGCGACGGCGCGCATCAGGGTGGACTTTCCGGCACCGTTGGCCCCGACCACCGCCACGACCTCGCCCTCGTCCACGGTGAAGGAGACTTCGCGGACGGCGCGCAGCAGACCGTGCCGTACTTCGAGATTCTCGACCGAGAGCAGACTCATGCCGCGCTCCCGAGGTAGGCCTCGACGACCCGGGGATCGGACATGACGGCGTCCGGTTCGCCCTCGGCCAGGACCCGGCCCTGCGCGAGACAGACCAGCCGGTCGATCACCCGCAGCAGCGCGTGAATGACATGCTCGATCCAGACGATGGCGATGCCGTCGGCACGCAACTGCTGGATGGTGGCGATCAGTTCGTCCGTCTCGGCGTCGGTGAGACCACCGGCGATCTCGTCAAGCAGCAGCACCTGCGGATCGGTCGCCAGCGCCCGCGCCATCTCCAGCCGCTTGCGCTCCAGCAGGGTGAGCGCGGCCGCGGGCCGGTTGGCCTGGCCGAGCATGCCGCAGCGCTCGAGTACGCCGAGCGCGTGCTGCTGTGCGGCCCGGCGCCGGTGCGAACCGCCCTGCACCGACGCGACCAGCACGTTCTCGTAGGCCGTCATGCCGGTGAAGGGGCGCGGCACCTGATGGGAGCGCCCGATGCCGCTGCGGCAGCGGCGGTCGACCTTCCAGCGGGTCACGTCCTGACCGTGGAAGGTGACGCTGCCCTCGGAAGGGGCCTGGGCACCGGAGAGGATGTCGAGCAGGGTCGTCTTTCCGGCGCCGTTCGGGCCGACGATGCCCAGGGCCTCGCCGGGGGCGAGAGTGATGTCGATGCCTTCGAGGACGACCAGGCTGCCGAAGCGGCGGTGTATGCCGTTCGCCGCGAGCACCGGCGGGACCGGGGAGGCCGGGGAAGCCACCGGGGCGGCCTCCCCCGTCCCCGCGGTGCCGGTCACCGGCTCAGCGGAGGGGCTCAAGTTCGCCTCCGAGCGGGATGTCGCCGAAGGCGCCGTTGTCGACGATGACCGGCTCGACGGCGAACTTGCTGCCCCCCGTGGCCTTGCGCCACTGCGCCATGACCAGCGGCTCCGTGGACACGTTCTTCACCGGCCCGGACGTGAAGTCCAGCGGCCCGGCGACGGTGGTGAGCTTGGCCTTGCCGAGGGCGGCCGCCAGTTCAGCCCGGTCCTTGGGGTCGGAGGTCGCCTTCAGCGCGTGGACCGCGACCTCGAAGAGCGCCATGTTGGACCCGATGACCTGGTTCCACTGCTTGCCCGTCGACTTCTCGTAGTCGTCGGCCAGTTGCCGGGCGGTCTGGTCGGTGAGGGTGGACGTGAAGGGGAACTGCGGCGACCACCAGAAGCCGGCGCTGAGGCCGTGGCCGAGGGAGCCGAGCGCCTCGACCTGGGAGGGGAGGAGACCGGTCTTGGCGATGGACGCGATGCGCGGTCGATAGCCCTGCTGCCGGGCCTGCTTCCAGAAGGTGGCGAAGTCGGGCGGCAGCGGGAAGGTGTTGAAGATCTCCGCGTCCGCCTTCTTGAACGCCGCTATCTGTGCCGAGTAGTCGTTCGTCCCGTCCTCGTACGCCCCCGGGTCGACGATGGTGAACCCGCTCTTCTTCAGCTGCGGCCCGAGCCCCTCCCGGATCGCCTTGCCGTCGGGGTCGTTGGGCCACATGACGCCGACCCGCTTGTTGGTCTCCACCCCGCCCTTTGTCCACAGGGAGACGTACGCGGCATGGATCTCCGCCACGCCTATGAAGAAGTGGTACGTGTACGTGAACGACTTCTCGGGGGTGGCACCGCGGCCGAAGTACCAGGCCTCCCACGGCACGGCGGTCGACAGACACGGGACCTTGGCCGCCTCGCACGCGTCGGCGACGGGGTTGACCGTCTCCGGGGTCGAGGTGACGAGCATCAGATCGATCTTCTCGCTGTTGATCAGATCGGCCGCGACCTGTGCGGCGGTCTGCGGATTCGACTGACTGTCGCGGTCGACGATCTCGACGGAGTACTTCTTGCCGCCGATCTTCAGCCCGTCCTTGAAGGTGGCGCGCAGCTTCTTCAGCAGGAACGCGTTCGGCTCGCCGAAGCCCGCGGCCGGTCCCGTGCTGGGCGAGACGTAGCCGATCCGGAGCACCATGTCGGTCTGCGCCGCCGACTCCTTGATGCCGCCGCAAGCGGTGAGCAGACCGCCTGCGGTGAACAGCCCGGCGGCACCGGCCGTCCCCCGGATAATGGATCTTCGGGACAAATTGCCGTTCGCGGGTGTGCTCATGGGTGCGCTCATTGCATGCCTCCGGGCACGTCGAGGGAGCGGAACTGAGGGTGGCGAAGCTGCTGAGGAAGCCGGAACGGGCGGCTGAAGCCGCTGGGGGAAGCCGTAGCCGACAGCAGAAAGCGGTGGCGGGTTCCTTCGCGTCCCGGTAGGGCCAGGCAGCATGCCCGATATCAGGAACCCTGATGATGGCCACGATGATGCACGCGCCGACGCCGGATGACAAGGGTGTTGCCGAGACGTATCGGTCGGCGGAGGAGTTGCCGTGACGGCCTTGACGAGACCCGCTCGGCAGGCGTACTTCTTTCTCAGGTTTCCTGGCATTTGACCCGGGCGGACCGCGCTCGACGCACGCCTCGGCCTCTCAATCCCAGCCGAAGGATGCTGATCCGGTGGGAGGAATCTGGGGTCTGGCGAACCGTCCGCTCACGCAAACGGCCCCGGACGAGGAGTCCGAGGCCGAGCGGAGCGCCCTCCCTGGGGAGAACCTCAGGGTCAGCGGCTCAATGCAGTGCGCCCCGGCAGGATTCGAACCTGCGAGCGGAAGAAGGCCGAGGAGCCGGGCGGGTGGCTCGGCGCGCGGACCCGGGTGAGCTACTTGCCGAGGACGAGGGTGTTGTTGCACCCCAGGTGTGAGCCGATGTCGGTGGTTTGCGGGCCGGGTGAGACCTTGCCGTTGGACCAGTTGCCGTACGCGGACTGGCCCTGTACGTCGGTGTTCCTGTCGGTCGTACTGCACGATGTGCTCTGGGTGATGACGATCGTCTTGCGCTCCCCGCCGCGGTGCTTGTGCCCTTTGCCTTTCCCGTGCCCTTTCCCGTGCCCGTGCCCCTTTTCGTGCCCTTTCTCGTGCCCGTCCCCGTGGGCGTAGGCGGTGCCGGTGCCGAGGAAGCCGACGGTGCCGAGGAGGACGGCTACGACAGCCGTCTTGAGAGTCTTGCGCATGTCTTCTCCGAGCGTTGAAGCGGACGCGTATGCGATCCACCACGTCATAAGATGGCGAGAGGTTAATAAGCAAATGTCCGAAATTGACTCGTCGGCACGCCGGATCGTCTGATCAACGAGTGCGGGCGTCGGCTCGGTTGCCGGCTCAAGTTCCCTGTGCCGTCAAGGCATTACGGGGCCGAACGCGGGCGTGGGCGCTCCGCGCCGAACCACCCGTGTGGCCGCGCCGCGAGCGCGAGGCGGCGTGGGCCATTCGGCGCTGAACCAGGGGCACCGACGAAACTCCCGGGTGGTGTCGGCGAGTTCGCCGGGGAGCGATCTTCGATGGTGGCTCGTGCTCCACCGTCCACTCACGCATCACTCACACGTGGGGAGAAGAGCGCGGGCAAGGTCCGGATCCGGTACGACGAAGATGCCGTCCGTCACCAAGATCTTGCGGTCGTCGGTTCCCGTGACTCGAGCGCTCGCCCGCAACGGGATCTCCAGGGGGCACCGGCCCGTGGTAGCGCATCCGGAGTGAGATGGTCATGCCCGGGCTGCCGGCCGCGGCGCATGCCTGCTCCATCGTGCCGACAGGCGTGGCACGTGGTCCACCCACGCCATGTCGGCCGTCGCGATGAGTGACTGGCCGGCCACGGTCGCGGGGGTCACGCCGGTGAACGCCACGACGTCCCGGTGCAGATGCGACTGGTCGGCGTAGCCGCAGTCGGCCGCGACCCTGGCCGCCTCCTGGCCCCCGGCCAGGCGGGTGGCGGCCCAGTCGTAGCGGACGAGCTTCACGGCGCGTTTGGGCGGCAGGCCGAGCTGCGCGTGGAAGCGGGACCACAGGCGCTTGCGGCTCCAGCCCAGCTCGTCGGCCAGCCCTTCGACCCGCACCTGGCCGTGCCCGGCGACGATACGGTCCCAGGCCCAGGCCAGCTCCGGCTCGATGGCGGGCCCCGGGGCGGTCAGCCCGGCGAGGAGCGCTTCGACGAGTGCGAAGCGTTCCTCCCACGAGGCGGTCTGGGCCAGCTGCTCGCGCAGCCGGGCCGCCCGCCGCTCTCCCCACAGGTCGTCCAGGGCCACCACGGAGCTCTCCAGCTCAGCGGGGCCCACCCCAGCACGGCGCGCGCGATGGCGGGGGACAGGCGCACCTGCATCCACTCGACGTTCGCGGCCCGCACCCGCGCCGCACCGCCGGCGCCGAACCCGAGCCCGGTGACGAGGCTGCCGCGGTGCTGCCGCCCCGTCGACTCGTCGATGCCGAGCGCCGCCTCGCCGCAGGCCAGCGCCAGCGTCAGCACGGGGTGCGGGTCGAGCCGGTGGTCGACCGGAGCCGGGCCGAGGTCGCGCAGCCCCGCCAGGACGACGCCGGGTACGCGGCCGGGCCGGGCCGGGCGCGTGACCTGCCACACGGGGGCATCGACGCGCTGGCGCACGGCAGTTGACATGCGTCCATGCTACGGACCCGCCCGGGCGGAACATTTCTTCAATCCAACGGGCCGCAGCCACGGCGAAGGTGAGCGCATGACTTCCACCGGAACCACCGCGCCGCCACCACCGGGCGTGGCCCGTCTGTTGCGCCCGTACGCGGGCGGCTTCGCCGCCGTCGTCGTCCTGCAGGTCATCGGCGCCGTCGCCGGCCTGGCGCCGCTCCTCGCGGTCGTCGAGCTCGGCCGTACGCTGCTGGCGCCGGGGCCGGCCGACGACGGGCACGTGCGCGACGTCGTGATCGCGGGCGCGGCAGGGCTGCTCGTACGGCTGCTGTTCACGGCCGCCGCGTCCGGCGTCGGACACCTCCTCGACACCCGGGTGCAGCTGTCGCTGCGCCGGCAACTCGCCGCGCGGCTCGGGCGGGTGCCGATCGGCTGGCTGGCGCGGCGGCAGAGCGGGGAGCTGGCGAAGCTGGTGGGTGAGGACGTCAGCGCCGTGCACCCGCTCATCGCCCACACGCCGGGCGAGCTGGTCTCCGCCTTCGTGGTGCCGCTGGTCTCGCTCGGCTACCTCCTCACAGTGGACTGGCGGCTGACGCTGATCACGCTGGTCCCCGTGCTGCTGGCGGTCGCGCTGGTGCCGCTGATGATGACCCCCGCGCGGCTGCGCGAGCAGAAGGAGTTCGACGCCGCGATGGGGCGGATCTCGGCGTCGGTGGTCGAGTTCGTGCAGGGCATCGCGGTGGTGAAGGCGTTCGGCGGGTCGGAGCGGGCGCACGGCACGTTCCGTACCGCGGTGGGCGACTTCACCCGGAGCTTCTACCGGATGGTGCGCGGTCTCGCCGGGGTCGCCGCCGGGATGCAGGTGGCGCTGTCGCCGCCG